>CAJODI010000024.1 GCA_905233145.1 uncultured Ruminococcus sp.
GTTTTATCGCAATTAAATTATACATCGAAAGCACTAACCGGGCAACCCTTTCGGGTTACCCGGTCTTGTTTTTATTTGGGGCTTAGTGCGACAGCCCCTTTTTGCTCTTCACAAGAAACTGCCTGCACTCAGTGCAGTTAGGATATGCGGCAGATAGTGCCTGTCGTTATACTAAATCTCCATAGATACATTTTAATATAGCGATTTAAAACAAAAATTTGTTTGACTAACATGATTATTTATGCTATATTTATAATGAATAATGAAGCTTAATAAACTGCAATTCATAAAGGAGGACTTCTTATGAGGAAATTTTTCAGGACTGCTTCGCTGCTTCTTTGTGCCGCGTTTGCGGCTACCGTACCGGCATATTCGGCGGCAGCCGCCGAAAAATCCGGTCTGCTTGCTGACGAAAAAACAGTGCTTGCGGATGATATAAACGTTGAAAAAATAGAATTTCAAAATCCGGACTTTATTCGCGGAATGGATATTTCGTCTGTGATCTCCCTTGAAAATTCCGGAGTAACCTTCAAAAACCAAAACGGAACAACGGAGGATTTGTTCAAAATTCTTGCCGACAACGGCGTGAATTATATCCGCGTGAGGGTCTGGAACGATCCCTATGATTCATCTGGAAACGGCTATGGAGGCGGCAACAGCGACGTGCAAAAGGCAGCAGTAATCGGCGCGCGTGCCGCACAGTACGGAATGAAGCTGCTTGTGGATTTTCATTACTCGGATTTTTGGGCTGATCCCGGAAAGCAAAAGGCTCCCAAGGCGTGGGCGAATCTTTCAACCGCTCAAAAGGCGGTAAAGGTTCGTGAATTTACATTTAATTCCTTAAACGAAATAAAAAACGCCGGTGCGGATATAGGCATGGTTCAAATCGGCAACGAAACAAACAACGGTATCGCAGGCACAAGCAGCCAAAACGATATGGCTGTAATTTTTAACGCCGGCTCGTCGGCGGTACGCCAATTTGATCCAAACGTGCTTATCACGCTTCACTTTACAAATCCAGAAAAGACCGACACGATAAAATGGTTTGCCGACAACCTTGATTCGCTGATCGTTGATTATGATGTGTTCGCGCTTTCGTATTATCCCTATTGGCACGGAAGTCTCGAAAACCTGACCTATGTGCTTGATTATGTTTCGGAAACCTACAATAAGTATGTTATGGTTGCCGAAACCTCGTATGCTTATTCCCTCGACGATTTTGACGGACACTCAAACACTGTCAGTCATTGGAGCAATAATACCGGCGATAATTTGCTGTGGGAATTTACACCGCAGGGACAGGCTGACGAGGTGCGTTCGGTTATGAATGCTGTGAATAACGTCGGCGAAGGAAAGGGAATAGGAGTTTTCTACTGGGAAGGCGCGTGGATTTCGGTCGGAGATATTTCCGGACTGAGCGGTTCTGCGTGGACAAGCCGCTACAATTCCAACAAAGCTTTGTGGGATAGCTTTGGTTCGGGCTGGGCGTCAAGCTATTCTGCCGATTTTGATCCGGACGACGCCGGAAAATGGTACGGCGGAAGCGCGGTAGACAACCAGGCATTTTTTGATTCGCAGGGAAAAGCCCTGCCTTCGCTCAAGGTTTTTAAAAACGTGCTGACCGGCTCGCTCAACGTCGGAGAATACAGCCTCGGCGACGTTAATTCAGATGAGAACATAGATATCAACGACGCTACGCTTCTTCAAAAATATCTTGCAAAGCTCGGCAATCTGACCGAACTGCAAAGGTCGCTTGCGGACACGAGCGCAGACTTTTACCTTGATATTAACGACGTAACGCTGATACAAAAATATCTTGCAGGGCTTGTCGGAGCTGATTACAAGTCATAACTTTCGGTTGAATTTCATATGCTTTTCTGTAACAATCGGGAGCCTTTCGGGGCTGCCGACAGCAATTATCGCCGCGGCGGTATAATTACGGAGGCTGTGAAATGACAGAATACTTATCGGAAGGAAAGCTTATCTACCGCAGGGAAAACAACCTTATAATAAATTCTCCTTCGCTTTTGTGTGAGGCAAGGCGCAACGGCACTGTTCTTGAAGCGAGGGCAAGCCTGTGCGACGCGCAGCACAATCTGATTGTAGACCTTGGCGCAATGAAAGGGATTATACCGCGCGAGGAGGGCGCGATCGGGATCCGCGAGGGCGCGGCACGGGATATCGCGGTGATTTCACGGGTAAACCGCCCGGTGTGCTTTGTCGTCACTGAAATAAAGACCGATTCCGACGGCAATGAATACGCTGTTTTGTCCAGAGAAAAGGCTCAGCGAAAATGCCTTGACGACTACATATCGACGCTCAAACCGGGCGATGTTGTAAACGCGCGTGTAACGCGGCTTGAAAGCTTTGGCGCGTTTGTCGATATCGGCTGCGGAATAATCGCGCTTTTGCCGATCGACGCAATTTCGGTTTCAAGAATAGAGCACCCAAAGGAGCGGTTTTCTGAAGGTATGGACATTCGCGCGGTGATTCGTTCAAAAGAAAACGGAAGAATCAACCTAAGCCACAAGGAGCTTTTGGGAACCTGGGAGCAAAACGCGGCGGCTTTTTCGCCCGGAGAGACCGTTCCGGGGATCATTCGCAGCGTTGAAAGCTACGGTGCGTTTGTCGAACTGAGCCCCAACCTTGCCGGACTTGCGGAAATCAAGGAGGGTGTGCGCGCAGGCGACAGGGCGAGCGTTTATATCAAAAGCATTATCCCCGAAAAAATGAAAATAAAGCTTATTATAATCGACTCCTTTGAATATCGCTATCACCCCCAAAAACCGAAATACTTTTTTGACGGCAGTCACATCGACAGCTTTCTTTATTCTCCGAAAGACTGCTTAAAGAGAATTGAAACGGTGTTTGAATAATTTATAAGGCAGCATAGCGCATAGAAATTGTGCGGTGCTGCCTTTGACTTTATTTGGTTCGGTTATGAAGGTATTATTTTTGTTTTTAATTTTATAAAACAGTAAAAAAGAATGGCATTTGTATATTTTATGTGATATAATTATTGTAATGTAAAAAAAAGGTGAGTGCGCATGAGGATAGGTTTGTTTACCGATCAGTTTTCCGCAGGTATCAGCGGTCAGACCACTTCGGTAATGATGCTTTACAATTATTTTAAGCAAAACGGGCATGACTGCTATATCTTTACCAGTCACTCCAAAAAGCTTGCGGACAATAATCCCGATGTCATAAACATTCCGGGGTTCCCTTACCCGTTTAAGAACCTTAGAAAATATCGGTTTTCGCCTTTTGTCAAACGGCAGATCAGGTTGATCGAGCCCTACAGACTTGATGTGATTCATGTTCACACGGAGTTTTATCTTGCTGATGTTGCGCTGGCGGCAAAAAAGAAGCTGGGAATTCCCGTTGTATACACCCTGCATACCATGTGGGAGTACTATCTTGACTATCTTTTTAAGCCAATTAACAGAATTGCGCATGAGCAGCTTTGGCGTATTGTACGGCACACGGTATTTCCAAAGATGGCGCGGGGCGCGGACATCATTGTTGTTCCTAGCAAAAAGGTCTATAACAGCCGCCGCCGGTATTTGATGGGAGACAACGTTGTTGTGATTCCGACGGGTATAGATTTGGAGCGGTTCGCGTCTCCGACCGAAAGCAAACGAAAAGACGACAAAGTTGTCTTTCTGTATTTGGGCAGGCTGTCTCCCGAAAAAAGCATCGACATTTTGTTGTGTGCTTTTGCAGCTGTAAAAAACAGAAAAAACGCAAAAATGGTGATAGTGGGCGACGGCCCCTCTACGCTTGATTTGAAGCAGCTGGCGGCAAAGCTGCATATCACTGACCAAACTGTGTTTGTCGGTGAGGTTCCGCGCGACGAAACAATTGCCTATTATAACAGTGCGGACGCATTTATTTCGGCGTCAAAAACAGAATCTCAGGGATTGACCTTTTTGGAGTCGCTGGCTTCACATCTGCCTATTTACGCAATTCGCGACGAGGTTATCGAAGAACTGGTGGAGGACGGCAAAAACGGCTATCTCTGTGATTCCGCAGAAGAGCTTACCGAGCGCATGGAGCAATTGTGCGACACAAAAAAACCGCCCTCGCAGTTTAAGCCGCTCAACGGCTACTCGGTGCAGGATTATGCAAAAAATATTCTGGCGATATATCAAAAGGTAATCGCCCAAAAAAGAGGCAGCGCCGGATAACTCGCGGTGTTGCCTTAAGTTTTATTAGAGAATAGTATTAGTATTATTGAGTTTAGCGTTATTCAAGTTGAAAAGAAATCTGACAAGCAAACAAATACCCAGTGTCGCCGCCATTATGACGACAAAAACAGGGAACCAGCGTCCGTCCTGATTGAAGGTGTAGAAGTCAGCCCAGCCGCCGTTGTCGGCTCCTATGACAACGACCATAATATAATAAACAGCCGCGTAAACCGCTGTGGGAAGCAGCCCGAGAAGAGCTTCCTTCAGGCTGATTTTTATACAGCTTTCGCAGAGCAGAAAAGAAAACAAAGAGATCATCGGAGCGGCTAAATGCACGTGGCAGTTCGTGCCGCCCAGCTCGTAGCTTGCGCCGTAAAGCGGAACCAGAAAGAATATGACAGTGGCAAAGGTGAGCATAAGCGAAACAACTCCTGTATATTTCAGCAGAACCGCAAATTTAGGAAGCGCGTCGATTTTTCCGTTGAGAATACGAATATCGTAGAATGCTACGATAGCCGAGGCGATTGCTGTCAAAATATTGGCGTCGGTTGTAAAAAACATAAAGCTTTCCCAACCGTTGTCGATAACAGGGTCGTCTATAAAAAACAACAAAACAATAACAAAGACTGTTATTGAAGCGGTAAGGCAATTCAAAATCAGCGATATAACGGCTTTTGTTTTTGTCACACAGCTCACTCCCTTGCAAAATGTTTCATTTTTATTTTATCAATAAAACTATATTTTTGCAAGCCTTTATAGAACCGTATTATCGAATAGTATCAAAAAATGAATTTGACACGCGCCGCCTCAAATGGTATTATATTTTTGTAAAATCAGTGAATATGAGGTGGAAAAATGAGCGTTGCGGTACAAATCACATTAATAATCCTTGCCGCGCTTTCGCTGCTGATAAGCGTTATCGGCTTGGCTTTGATTATTTCAAAAAACAAGAGCCAAAGCTTTGAAGCCGAGCAGCTCAAGTCGGAGCTTGTCTCCGCGGTGGGCAGCGAGCTTGCCGCTCAAAACAGCTCGCTGCGCAGTGAGCTTGCGGTGCAAACACAGAATTCGATAATGACAATGGGCGAGATGCTCAACACAAATCAGCAGAGCTTTTCTCAAAATCAGAACGACAAAATGACCCAGCTCGAAAACAGGATCAAGACCTTTTCGCTTGAAAACGAGCAAAAGCTCGAGAACATCAGACAGTCTGTGGAAAAACGGCTTGAATACCTTCAAAGCGATAACAATCGCAGGCTCGAGGAGATGCGCTCAACCGTTGACGAAAAGCTGCAAAAAACTCTGGAGGAAAAGATGAACCAAAGCTTTTCGCTTGTCAACGAGCGTTTGGAGCAAGTCTACAAGGGTCTGGGCGAAATGCAGAACCTTGCAGTCGGCGTCGGAGACCTCAAAAAAGTCCTCTCGAACGTCAAAACAAGGGGAATAGTCGGCGAGATCCAGCTTGGCGCGATTTTGTCCGAGATTTTGTCACCCGAGCAGTACGAGGAAAACATCGCGACCAAAAAGGGTTCAAAAAATGTTGTCGAGTATGCCGTCAAGTTGCCGGCCGAGGACGACGGATTTATATATCTTCCTATCGATTCCAAATTCCCCGGCGACACCTACGCTGCGCTCAGAGACGCGGTTGACGAGGGGGACAAGGCAAAAATAGACGCGGCGGCAAAAACGCTTTTGACGACCATCAAAAACGAGGCGAAGGATATTCGCGACAAATACATCGACCCGCCCAACACCACGGAGTTTGCGATTATGTTCCTGCCGTTTGAGGGCTTGTACAGCGAGGTTGTCAACCGAGGAATGGTTGAGCCGCTCCAACGCGATTATAAGGTAAACCTAGCCGGTCCCAGCACAATGGCAGCGCTGCTCAATTCCCTGCAAATGGGCTTCAAAACCCTTGCGGTGCAAAAACGCAGCGCGGAGGTTTGGGAGGTGCTCGGCGGCGTTAAGCAGGAATTTGACAAGTTTAACGACGTTCTCGTTGCGACCCAGCAAAGGCTCGACCAGGCAAACAAGGAGCTTGACAAACTGGTAGGAGTGCGAACCCGCCAAATTCAGCGCAAGCTCAAAAATATCCAATCGCCGAACGCGCTGCCCGAAGCGTTGGACGAGTAATTTCTTATTAAAAAATAACGGCGCGGCCCTTGATTGGCTGCGCCGTTTGTTTTTATGCTATAGTATGCATTATACTAAAAATATGAGGCTATGTTCTTAAGCTTGCGTTTTGCTACGGTCAGGTGACGGGAAACAGTGCTTTCGTCAAGCCCCAGCTCTCTGGCAACCTCTCGCTGTGTTTTCTCATTGAGAAAATGCTCGGTTACGCACTGCTGCTGTCTCGGCGTGAGCTCGCGCCTGATTGCTGTGAATAAAACACGTTTCATTTTTTCAATTTCCTTTTTGTTAGTATTGTTTGTGAGCGCGTAACGGTTAAACAAAAGAAAATCCGTGTTTACATCATCAAAATGAACCTGCGTTGTTTTCATCAGGCAACACCTCTGAATCTGTCCATAAGGTGGTTGGCGGTATCCATGCACTCGTGGTAACAGACTCTGTAAGCAGAGATTTTGGCGTCAAGCTCCTTTTTCTCAGAAAGCGACGCGCCGCGGCGATACTTTTTAAGTCTGTCAATAACGAGAGCAAATTTTTCTGCTTCCGAATAATATTCGTTTGACCATGTACAGTAATTCATTTTTCAACCTGCCTTTACTTTATTCTTTGAAAGCCTCAAATAACCTTTGCCGTAATTATCAGGTCTTTCTGCGGCCGGGCTATAAACGCTTTCGTCGATTTGTGCTTAACGATATTTCTTATTTCGGCAGCTTGTCCGGGGCGAATACTTTTTTCAAAAAAGTACGACAAATTGCCTATCTAATATTATATCGTACAAATGTTTGAATATCAAGCAAACCTGTGAAAAAAAATAACAGTTATAACGCATTGTCCCATTGTCAGGACAATGCGCATTTTCTGCAATTTTTCTACATGCTTTGAAATAAGCAATGATTCACATATAAAAACGGCGTTTTCCCAAAAAGCATTTTTGTACTATTTGCTATTCTAAAATTGCTCAGTAGAATTAAAAAGTATAATTTTAAAAATTATAAAAAAATATTGCACAAATTCGATGTAAAAATTCTGTGCAAATTGTTATTTTGCCTGTTTAGAAATCCAAAATCCAATAATGTCGCTTGAAAAATTGCCTAAAAAAAGGTATAATTATCAACAGAAAAAGCACTCATCTGCATTATAATCGAGTAAAATGAAGGTTCAATTCGGAACATTCATTTTCATAAAACACACAATCGCGAGGCAGACCGTTGTAACGACGGTCTGTTTTGCATTTTATTAGTCCGCAAAATTTCACAAAGGTATTGCAAGTTTGTATCAAAGCTGATATAATTATTTAAAAATACACAAAACATACAAAATGTGCGCGAATCATAAAACGGAGAGAGCTTATGAAAGTTAAAATTATTTCCGACAGCACCTGTGATCTTTCAAGGGAGCTGATTGAAAAAAACGATATCGAAATCATACCGCTATATGTCAAGCTGGGCGATAACACTCTCAGGGACGGCGTCGAGGTAACTCCCGATGACATCTACAGCTATGTTGAAGCCAACGGCGAGCTTCCGACAACCTCTGCGCCTAACCCAGGCAACTTTTCCGATGTGTTCACCGAATGGACCTCAAAGGGCTATGCCGTTGTTCATATTAACATAAGCAGCGATTTTTCCGGCTCTTATCAAAACGCTTGTGTAGCCGCATGTGAGGTAGGCAACGTTTATGTTGTGGATTCGCGAAACCTTTCCACAGGTCAGGGACTTGTTGTTCTCCATGCTGCCGCGCTTGCGCGAGACGGAGCTTCTCCGGAAGAAATCAAGCGTAGCTGTGATGATTTGGTTTCAAGGGTAGAGGCAAGCTTTGTGGTTGACAGCATTGATTACCTCTACAAAGGCGGCAGATGCTCGGCGGTTGCCGCGCTTGGCGCGAATTTGCTCAGACTAAAGCCCTGCATAGAGGTTATTGACGGCAAGATGACATCCTCAAAAAAATATCGCGGCAGCATCGAAAAGGTGATCATGAACTACGTTTGCGACCGCCTGAGCAATCGCGACGACATTGTATATGACCGTATTTTTATTACACATACAAAATGCGACCCCAAAACCGTGAAAGAGGTTGAAGGGCTTGTCAGAAAGCTTTGCCCACAGTTTAAAGAGATTACAGAGACAGTTGCAGGCTGTACCATAACCTCACACTGCGGTCCCAAAACTCTCGGCGTGCTTTTTGTAAGAAAATAATTTCCGGCGGCTTAATACTAAACTCAAATAAAAATTAGACAATCTTTGCGGTCTATTTTCCGCAATACTTCGTTGTCGTCCTTGCAAGGCGACAGCCTTGCGGCGTCCTTCGCCTCGTCTTGCGAAAAATATCCTGTCCACTTTTTATCTGAGATTAGTATAAGCCGCCGTTTTTTTTACGAAAAAGTAATAAAAAGAGTATAAATCAATCTAATAGAGTGCTAAAGTGGTATTGCAGTAAAGTCAACAAAAAATGACAATTTTGCCACTCTATTATTAAAATCATGTAACCTATTGTCGAGAAAACAAGGATTTCTTATGCATTATGTGCAAATTTTACATGAAAAATATGTGAAGGTTATACAATGACATGGAATATATGTACTTTTTTGAACAATAAAACATCTTTTTTTTATGAAAAATTTTATCATAATTTCTAATTGGGAATTATGAATCTATATATTGTGCTATAATAATGACAATTGGACAAAATGTGTGGGCGCAATAATGCATTATTTCCGAATTATGCGCACTGCGGGATTTTGAACAAAATATTTAAAGAAGGAGGAGAAAATTTGCTACGCAAAAGTAAAAAGGGCAGACATTTTAAAAGCAGTCATCTTAAAGGCAAGATTACAGCGTCGGTTCTCGCTGCTGTAATTGCGGTTTCAAGTGCGGTTCCGCTGATGGGAACAGCTATTGCGGCAAGCGATGATGATGAATCGGTTGGCGTTGAGCTTGAAACAGAAGAACTTGGTGCTGAGGCAGGCGGCGAAGAAGTTGCCGCAGAAGCTGATGAAGAAGTTGCTGCTGATTCTGACGATGAAGAAGTCGGAGCGGAAGATGAAGATGATTCAGTCGGCGCCGGTTCGTACGACAGCGGTTCGGGAACAGAGATTTCGTTCTCTAACGGCCCCAGCAATTACAGTGCGGGCGTAAACCCGAACAACAGCGACAACGGAACAGCTGCAAACGCACAGGGTATCTTCTGGGCAAAGGCTACCTATTTCGACTATCTTACAGATACCGAAATGAACGACGGCTGGCTCAAGCCGATCAAGGCAGGTACCGGTCACAACGGCTCTCATGACGAGTGGTTTCCGTTTTTCAGATTTAACCGCGACATAGTCGCTCCGATGAAGAACGGCTGGTCAAAGCCATTGTATTTTGGTAACTTCTGTGATGTGTCCGGTGCTTATGATACATCATCTCACCATGACACAGGCTTAATCACCGGTTACCTTTCAAACCGCAACAGCTATGTAACTGCAACCAACAGCACATACGCGCCTAATTATAACTATCAGGCAAACAACTCTAACGCTGTTGCCGATTATAACACAAGCGTTCAGGGCTTGATGCGCGCAACGCTGGATGATACCGGAAGGCTCATAACTCCCGACGGTCAGGTTGCTCCGTATTTCGACGCTGAAAAGCTGACGCAAAGCGGCTACGCAAGAGTAGTAAACAGTTCATTCCCGTTCAGAATCACCGAAAAAGGTTCCGGCCAGGCTGTATATGATTTCTATGAGTTTGATTCAAAGAACGCAAGAGATAACGTATACTTCACCTGGAAGAACGAAGGCGGAAATCCTGTTCCGGAGTATGTAAACTACGGCTCAGGCACTACCTACGGCGTAAAGGACGGCTTGCAGTACTTTATGTACCAAACAGCTTCCGGCTACGGTATTTTCCCGTTTAACAACGCTTCGAACAATCACAAGGGCAACAAGCCGAATTCAAACGAAGAGCTTGATTATGGCTTCGGCGTTAGAATCGACGTTAAGTTCCGCGTACCCGAAGGCGGTAAGTGGGGCAACGAGGATGTAATGTTCAACTTCTCGGGCGACGATGACCTTTGGGTATACATCACAGATGATACCACAAAGAAGTCTCACCTTGTGCTCGACATGGGCGGTGCGCATAAGGAGAGCGACGGTCGCATCAACTTTGCCGAGAAGAAGGCGATTGTAGACAAGGTTCAGTCCGGCAACAGTAAGGTTAAAGACGAGAAAAATCTTGATACAATTTTCGGCGATTCAAACGGCTTCAAGTATGACCATACCTACACCATGTCTGTGTTCTACATGGAACGCGGATTGCTGGAGAGTAACTGCAGAATGTCATTCTCAATGATTCCCGGCGGAAATGATTTTAAGGTTACCGAAAAAATCAACGACGCCAACGTAAACCCCGGAATCAAAAATGATGTCAAAAAGCTTGACATGTTCAAGTTTAAGCCGATGACCTATGACGATTCAAGCGGCTCCGGCGCGCAGGACATCAGCGGTAGCGAGTACACCTACAATTCCGCGTCAGGCACCACAACCGAAAAAGCTGACGACGGAACGTTCACACTCCGAAACGGAGAGGACGCAGATTTCCTCAAACAGATTGATACCGGCAGGTTCGTCGGAATATCACAAACCAAGGTTGGCAGCAGCCCGCTGAGGTATACAACAAAATGGTGGTACTGGGATAATGTAAACGATCCGAATCACAGCAATAGTCTGGCGTCAGGTTCAAACAATGATACCTCAAATGTTCAGCTTCAAAACGGAACAAAGTATGAGTACGCCGAGCTTCAGGTGGATTTTGAGAACACTCCTGTGGTTACTCCGGTAACAATTTCAAAAACACTTGCAAACGGTGTAACCAGCAATGATGAGTTCCAGGCTGCGGTTGAGATCAGTCTTGACGGCGGATCGACCTTCCTGACACGTCCGCTTGCGTATACCGCGAGTGACAAGAACGGAACCTACTATCTGGACTCTTCCGGTTCGCTTAGCACAGAGTGTCTGCTCAAGCAGAACAGAACGCTCAGCTTTAGCAACATTCCGGTTGGTTCTATCCTCAGAGTAACCGAAAAAGCCAAGACAGGCTTCAAGTATAACAAGGTTACCGGAGGTGCCGGGGTAAATCAGGGCGGCGGCGCTCAGTTCACAATTGATACAAGCAGAAGTACTTCCGCAACAATTGAGAACAAAAGAGACGAGCTTCAGGGTGCTGTTATCCAGGCTGTAAAGAGACTTTATTATACTTATTCTGAAGAAGCTACCCCGACATCGGCAAGTGATTACGAATTTAGCGATGAAATCAAGCTTAATAACAATGCGTTTAAGTTTGGGCTTTATGAGTATCCGAACGATAACTTTAGCGGCGAGGGAGAGTTGATTCAGACAAAGTTCTGTGATTCCAGCGGAGACATCACCTTTGATGAAATTAACTATACGGATATAGGTTATTATTACTACACTATAAAAGAAATCGTCCCCGACGAACCGGACGTAGATGTTGCTGTTTACAGCAACGACGTATATTATGTCCGCGTAAATGTTGTGGCTTCCGGTCATACCTATGTTGAATATTTCTGGGATAATGGCTTGGAGGATCCTTTTGAAGACGGATCTATTCCAAGATTCTATAACGGAATCAAAACCGGATCCGTAAAGATCAACAAGGAAGATCAGCTTGGTAAAGAGCTCGAAGGTGTTGCTTTCGAGGTTTACCGTGTCAACGGAGAAGATGACGAAGCTTCTACCAAAATAGCCTCTAACCGTGTTGATAAGCAGTACACAGGTCCCGACGGTGTTGCAAGCTTTAAGGAACTTCCTATTTATAAGCAAGATTATAAATACGGTCAAAGCAATATTGCAACCGTAACCTTTGTTAATTCAAAGAATTGGAGTCACGTATATGTATATGCTGCGGACTCAAATGATACCCAGCTTATAGGAGACTGGCCCGGAACCGAGATGACAAGCATTGGCAACAATCAGTATCAGATCGAAGTTCCGGCGGACGCTGAATACATTTGTTTCAACGATGACTTCAGAAACTCATCAGTAGATACCAAACCGATTAATGAAGCAACCTATACCCCGAGCGAGAAAAACGTTGACGGCAACTGGAAGCTTAACATTTCTTCGGCGGGAGGTCAGGTTGCCGGCGATAAAATTCAGTTTGTCAACAGCAAGAACTGGGATAATGTTTATGTTTATGCATATGATTCAAACGACAATCCGGTTCTTGGTGACTGGCCGGGTACCGCAATGACGCATGTGAGCGGAAAGACTTATGAAATCACTATTCCGGACAATGCAGTTAAATATTGTTTCAATAACGAAAACGATTCTACAATTGATACTGACAATGAGCCCGGAAAGATTTATACTCCCACTCAAAAGACTAACACGGGAAATTATAATCTTACAATCAGTGATATCATGCCCGAAAGCTCCGGAGTTATTGAACATACCGACGAGGACTATCAGTGGTACGCACTTGTTGAGGTTGATCCCAAAAAGGATCCGACAACAAATCAGAATGTAAACCACAACCAAAAGGTATGGTATTTTAAATTCCCGATCAACAGTCAGTTCTCGTATACATATGATTATGTAAACGGTCCTGTCAGAGTCCCCGACGCTTCCGGCGGCGGTATGCTCGCAGTAAAGGTTGTAGGTCTTGCAGTCATTGCAATTTCGGGTGGACTCTTCGCGACATATTACTGTGTCAGAAGAAGAAAATTATCTAGGAAACTGGTTCGCAACAGAACTAAGTAATATCAAAATCCAAAAAATAAAAAAAGGAGATCAAAAAAATGAAAAAAACATCAAAGAAGATATTTGCTTTGATTATCGCTGCAATGTTTGTACTTGCTTCAGTACCGTTCAGTGCTACAGCGGCAGATGACACTACAAACAACATCAAAATTTATGGTCAAAGAGGCGTAACATATCAGCTCTACAAGGTTGCTGATTACTCTCAGACATCAGGTGCTTATACTCCTGTTTGCCAGAATACGGAAGACCCTGTAAACCAGGCTATCAAATCTTCAAGCAAAACTTCAGCTGACCTTCTTGCAGCACTTGACGGCCTCAGCAGCATGACCGGTTACGGTACAGAAGTTCAGGGTGAAGTTAAGATTACAGATACCGAAGCTCCTATGACCTATCAAGAGCTTGCTGACGGTATTTATTACTTCAAGGCTGTAAAGCTTCCTGTTGACGCTGATTCAATTACAAAGAACTCAGTATTTGTTGTTCCTGCTGCAAAGAAGTCTCCGACAGAAGATTTCTGCGAGTTTAATGTAGCGTCTAAGGTTAAGATGTTAGGCGAAGTTGATATTACAAAGAAAATCATAGTTCCTGACGGTCAGGGCTCATCAAAAGAAGTTGACAGAACTACTGCAGGTTTTGTTGATCCTGTTTTATTTAAGCTCACAGCTGATGTAACAGGTTCTAATGATAACCCACTCACAAAGTATATGATCGCTGATAGCATGTCAACAAATCTCGATGCAATTAATTATACAATTGAGAGTGTAAGACTTGTTAAAGAAGGCGGATCAACAGTAACACTTTCTACTGCTCAGTATGACAAGCTTAATGATACTCGTTCAGACGCTGAGATTACAGCTGCAGGCGGAGCAAGGTATGACTTCATCATTTCTCTTGCCAAGATTCTTGATCCTACAGTATGGCAATCAAATGACGGCAAAACATTCTATGATTTTGATAGAGTAGAAGTTATGTATACTTCGTATTTGATCGGCGGAGCAAGAAGCGGCATTGATGAAACTAACCATGATGACCTCTTCTACAGCAATGCTAACGTTTCCACAGACAAAATCGAGTCAACTGATAACAGAGAACCCGGTGACGATGTATACGTAAAGGGCTTCAACATCAACGTTTACAAGGTTGATACAGATAGAAATCCTCTCGCAGGTGCAGAGTTTGATCTTTACTATGACAGAGACAAGACAGAAAAGGTAACAGTAGGCAATGGTGTTCCGGTTAAGGCTATTTCTGGCAGTGACGGTGTTGCATACTTCTGTCTCGTACAGCCTACAGGCGTTGTAGATCCTACTCGTCAGTTCCTTGCAAAACCCGGCGATACATTCTACGCAGTAGAGACAAAGGCTCCCGAAGGATATAACCTCAACAGCACTCCTGTAGCTATCACCGTTGGTACAAACGGTCAGGTTCCACAGTCATCAACCATTATCAATACAAAGACAATGCTTCCTGAGACAGGTGGCGCAGGCACAATGATGTTCACAATCATCGGTGCAAGCCTCATGGTTGTTGCAGGCGCTCTCTTCGTAGTAGTTTACAAAAAGAGATCAGCAAAATAATTCAGTTCGATCGAATTATTAACAGCTAAATCAAAAATGTATTTAGCTGACTGAAACGTAATCAAAAGCACTTATGGCATTAGCGTGTCATAAGTGCTTTTTCTTATCTATTCAAAAAAACCGGACTTGTATATTTTAGGAAAAAGTTGTATAATGAATAGAATAATGTAGGGTTACAAAAATATAAAGCTTGGGTTGGTTAGATGTACAGAGTATTAATGGTTGAGGATGACAAAAATATTCAAAGTTTGGTTTATAATTACTTTGTCAAAAAAGAGAATAATATTTTTCAGGTAGATATTGCCGGAAACGGTCAGTCAGGCCTTGAAATGGCTTACGAAAATAATTACGACTTGCTTTTGCTTGACGTAATGCTTCCCGAGCTTGACGGCTTTGAGCTCTGCCGCGAAATTCGCAAATCAAGCGACGTTCCGATTATGTTTATTACAGCGCGCGTTGAGGAAGCCGATATCCTCAACGGCTATGCTCTTGGCTGCGACGATTATGTTGTAAAGCCCTTTCCGCTTCCTGTGCTTTACCAAAAAGTATCCGCGCTTATCAAACGTTCCAAAGGGCTTGTGCGTTCCAAGGTCTTTTCCGCAGGAAAAATCTCGCTTAACCCAAATAACGGAAAGGTTTTTTGCGACGGCAAAGAAATCAAGCTTACCGCAAGAGAGTATTCGATTCTAAAGGTATTGATTGAGAACAAGGGCATGATAATCAGCAGAGAAAAACTAATGGACATAGTATGGGGATATAACAGCGGCGCTGACGAGCGCGTGCTCGACACCCATATGCGAAACCTCAGAAAAGCACTGGGATCAAACGGCAAGCTTATCAAAACCGCGATTCGGCGCGGATATGTGATAGAGGAACAAAATGGATAAAGAGTTTAAAAAACAGCGAGATAAAATCTTTTTAAGAGTATCGCTGGTTTTGATTGCGGTTTGGCTTTTGGTTTCTGCATCATATATCACCTTTTGCCTGTACAGTCAATATACAAATGCTCAGAATACTGTTCTTTCCAAACAGGCAAATCTGGAAAGAGTGTTTAGTAATAAAGCAAAAATAAAATCAGACTATCATGACAATAACATTCCGAGTGGTGCTTTGTTTAAAGAGTTGAATTTTCTTTTTGATGATGGATTTATCAAGAATTCCGATAATCAAATTGTTGTTATTGAAAATGATTCCGGAAATGTTGTTGCCAACACTGCCGGAAATAAGGAAGTAATAAAGCTTGGCTATAAATATGAAAATTACAATTCTACAGGCTATGGTCTGATTGATTTACAGACAATTCGTGATTCACTGACTGACGAGCAATTGAAGGAGATTTCCGATTATCTCAGTATTAAGCGCAACGACGAAAAGAAATATGAGCTTGTGTGTACAAAATTTCAGCTTGTATATTTTGATATTATTCCGCTGGAGCTTAAGCTGGTTATAAACAGCGGCAGGGATATGTGGTATATTTCGGACGAAATTGTTGCATCCTATAATCTTGAAAAAAATGCCATTGCCAGAGTTGAAATTTTAGAATGCAACGATATGGTACGAAATACTATTCCCACAGATTTTTTGCTAAACAAAACGGATAACAAGGACTATATAGGTCAGCTGACTGACGAACAGCTTGAAAAATTTTCAGATACGATTCAAACCGGTTTTTTGAGCTATACCTTTTATTTTAGTGAGGTTAAACAATTAAAAATCAGTCAAAGTGATACAATAGATATTTTGATACGCTATGCTGAGCATACTGATCTTGGAACAGAGTGCAAAAGCCGTATTTTGTTTGGAGTTATTGGTGCTTTCATGTTCTTCTTTCTGATTGCGCTGATATTGTGCTTTATGATTTGGAAAATGGTCAAGTCGCAAATTATTCAGGAGAAAAAGCGGGTTGACCTTACCAACGCCCTTGCGCACGACATAAAAACGCCGCTTTTTGTAATCAGCGGCTGTGCCTACAGCATGAAAGATGGTATCGACGGGAACGAGCGCGGCGATTATCTGGATAAAATCATAAACCAAACTGATAATATCAACGAGATGGTTCACAAGATGCTCAACCTCAGCAAGCTTGATTCCTATATGATGAAGCTAAACAGAAGCGATTTTGATTTGTATGCTTTGGTTGAGGAAATTTGCGAAAACTATGTAAATCTGCCCGACGGCAAGCGGTTTTCGCTTTCGCACAGCGGCGACAGCCTTGTGAACGCGGACAAAGAGCTTATTAAGACCGCGGTTCAAAACCTGACCGACAACGCCGTAAAATATTCGATTTCCCAAGCTGTTATCAAGGTTGAAGTGAACGGAAAGCGTCTGGTTATCTCAAACCCGAGCGAGCCGCTGACCAGAGCTGAAATCAAGCAGCTTTGGCAGCCGTATATACGAAAGGATAAGAGCCGCAGCAAAAACGGAAACGGGCTTGGCTTGCCGATCGTCAAGTCGATTCTGGATTTGCACGGAGTAAAATATTCTATGAGCATGAAGGAGTCGGTTTTGACTTTTTCTGCTGATTTTAATTCTTAGGAGGAATTATGATTAAGAAACTTGTGATATTTCTAACTTTGATTTCTGCCGCGGCAACAGCTTTGACCGCCTGCGGCGGAGGAAGCCAAAAAACTGAAACCACTGCTGCGGCGACGGCAAACACAACCGTGCCGACAACTCAGCCCTCAACAGCAAAGGCTGCCGGGGAAACAAAAAAGTCTGCGCAGGAGGATGAAAAATCCGACTCCTCCGCCGTTAGCGGCAATCAGGCAGACCCGGAAAAATCATCCGGGCAAGGCAACGCCGATGCTCTTAGTGAAGGCAACGGCGAAAAAAGCAACGACAGCAGCTTTGCGGACTCAAAGTCCGAGAGCGGCGGCAGCGAATCGAAAAACGCGGACAATGAGGCTTTGTCAAAATCCGGCGAAGATCAGATTTCCCGGGACAATGAAAGCGATTGGCAAAGCGAGATTTATGTTCCGGCTGTTGATCCGCAAAAGCCGATTGAGCTTCCTCCGGATGAGTAATTCATTATATTAAGGGGATTTGTTGCCGTATTTTTGACTGGATTGTGGGGGATCGTTTTGGACGTTAGACCAGGAGACCGAGTTGAGATGAAAAAGCCGCATCCCTGCGGCGGCAAGGCTTTTGAGATTTTGCGCGTGGGTATGGATTTTAAAATTCGCTGCCTGACCTGCGGCAGAGAGGTTATGGCTCCGCGCGGCAAAATTGAGAAGAACATCAAAAAATTATTGGAACAGGATTAAATATGTTTGAGAAAATCGAGATTTTTGACAAGAGATATTCCGAGCTGAACAAAAAGCTCTATGAGCCCTCGGTTGCGGCTGATCCCGGGGAATATCAAAAAATAATGAAGGAAATCAAGTCGATCGAGGAAATCGTAACCGTTTACAGGCAGTATAAGGACGCCAAATCCGCCGAGCAGGACAGCCTGGATATTTTGAACGAGACCTCAGACCCGGAGCTAAGAGAGCTTGCTCAGACCGAGCTTGACGAGGCAAAGGAGAATATTGAGAGCTTTTCGGAGCAGCTAAAGATTTTGCTTTTGCCAAAGGATCCCAACGACGACAGAAATGTTATTATAGAGATCCGCGGGGGCGCAGGCGGTGAGGAAAGCGCGCTTTTCAGTGCGGTTTTGTTCAGGATGTATTCGATGTACGCCGAAAAAAAGGGCTACCGTGTTGAGATTATCAACACAAACGAAACAGAGCTTGGCGGCTACAAGGAGATTTCCTTTATGATAGAGGGCGACGGAGCGTATTCGCGCTTTAAGTATGAGAGCGGCGTTCACCGTGTTCAGAGGGTCCCCGAAACCGAGAGCCAGGGCAGGGTCCACACCTCTACAACAACCGTTGCCGTGCTTCCCGAGGCTGAGGACGTTGAGCTTGAGATCGACCCCAAGGATTTGAAGATAGATACCTTCCGTTCAAGCGGAGCCGGAGGTCAGCATATCAACAAAACCAGCTCCGCTATCAGAATCACACATTTGCCTACCGGCACGGTGGTTGAGTGTCAGGATGAGCGAAGCCAGTACAAGAACAAGGACAAGGCGCTGAAGGTGCTCAAAAGCCGTCTGCTCAAGGAAAAACAGGATAAGCAGGCAAGCGAAATAGCAGCCGACAGAAAATCTCAGGTTGGCACGGGTGACAGAAGCGAACGAATACGCACATATAATTATCCACAGGGAAGGTTTACCGACCACAGAATCGGACTTACGCTTTACAAGCTGGAGGATATTTTGAACGGAAATCTCGACGAGGTTATCGACGCGCTTGTGACTGCCGACAGGGCGGAAAAGCTAAAGGAAAGTATGCAAAGCTGATGAAAACTCTACTACTTAAAGATAATGACAGCGATATCCGGACTGCCGCGGAAATCCTCAGGCGCGGAGGACTTGTCGGGATCCCGACGGAAACGGTTTACGGACTTGCCGCCGACGCGCTCAACGGCAGCGCGGTTGCCCGGATTTTTGCCGCGAAGGGCAGACCTATGGACAATCCGCTGATCGTTCATATTGCGGAATTCGGCGATATAAAAAGATTTGGGCTTGTAAGCTCTGTTCCCGAATCTGCCGAAAAGCTAGCTAAATGCTTTTGGCCGGGACCGCTTACAATGATAATGAAAAAGTCCGGGGTTGTCCCAAACGAGGTTTCCGCCGGACTTGATACAGTTGCGATCAGGCTCCCCGGACATACCATCGCGAGAAAAATAATCCGCGCCGCAGGCACTCCGCTTGCCGCGCCGTCGGCTAACCTTTCCGGTTCGCCCAGCCCGACAACTGCCGCCCGGGTTATTGACGACATGAACGGCAAAATCGACGCTGTTGTTGACGGCGGAGCCTGCGAGGTCGGAGTCGAAAGCACGGTCATCACCCTTGCTACTGAGATTCCGAGGGTTCTGCGGCCCGGCGGCGTAACTGTTGAGCAGCTAAGAGAGGTTATCGGTGAGGTTGAGGTCGATTCCGCTGTGACAGGCAAGCTTGCCGAGGGCGAAAAAGCCGCGAGTCCGGGAATGAAATACAAGCATTACGCGCCAAAGATTCGGGTTGTGCTTCTCAAATGCGGCGACAATGAGTATATTGATTATGTAAACTCCAAGGGAGAGCGCGCCGCCGCTCTGTGCTGCGACGAGGATATTCCGCGGCTTTCGGTTCGCTGCTTCTCGCTCGGAAAACGCGGAGACTTTGCCTCTCACGCCCAAAGGCTTTTTGAGGAGCTGAGGCAGCTTGACGAATACCCTGAGCTTGACGTTGCGTATGCAAGGCTTCCTTCAACCGACGGCGTTGGGCTGGCGGTTTATAACCGTTTGATTCGGGCGGCAGGATTTGAGGTGATCGACCTTGAAAAGAACTAAAATAATCGGTCTGACCGGACAGAGCGGAGCAGGCAAAAGCACTGTGGGAAAGCTTTTTGCGCAAAACGGGATCAAGGTTTTAAGCGCGGATCGCCTTGTTGCCGAAATCTACCGGGGCGGCTCGCCATGCCTAAAAACAATTGCTGCCTGCTTTGGCAGCGATATAATTAATCCAAACGGTGAGCCAAACAGAAGGCTGCTTGCGCAAAGGGCGTTTTCGTCAAAGGAAAACACCGCGCTTCTCGGAAAAATCGTCCATCCGTTTGTGACCGCGGAGCTTTTCAGAGAGCTTAGGGATAATAAATACGATATGATAATTTACGACGCGCCGCAGCTTTTTGAGGCTAACGCTCAGGTGATTTGCGATATGATCGTAAGCGTTGTGGCTGACGAAGGGCTCAGGCTTGAAAGAATACTCAGCCGTGACAATATCAGCGAAGAGCAAGTCAGGCAGCGGTTTTCGGCGCAGCTTGACGAGAAGTTTTTCAGGGAAAATTCAGATTTTGTAATTGAAAACAACGGTGATAAAGAAAACTTGAGACAGCAGACTCAAAGAGTTGCCGAAGCTGTCGGTAAGGGGTGATTTATGTCGGCGCAAAGATACGGGACGCGCAGGAAAACACAAAAAAAGCGTTATGTCAATATTATTTTTTGGGGTCTTATGGTTGCGGTGCTTTCGGGCTGCGCGCTGTTTTTTGCAACCAGCTTTGAAGAGGACTCAAAGCAAAAAATGCTTAAGGTCAGCTATCCGCGCGAATACAGTCAGTATGTTGAAAAGGCTGCGTCGGACTATAACCTTGACCCTGCGCTGATTTATGCGGTGATACGCACCGAGAGCGGCTTTGACGCCGACGCGCAGTCGGGGGTGGGAGCCTGCGGAGTTATGCAGATGATGCCGTCATCGTTTGAATGGCTGCTAGAAAAGCGCGGCATGACTGGAATGTATACCACCGAGGATCTTTTTAAACCGGAGGTCTGTATAGATTTCGGCAGTTATCTTCTGAGATATTTTTATGATTATTTTGGAGACGAAACCTGCGCGATAGCTGCATACAACGCCGGCTTTGTGGTAGGAGAATGGCTTGAAATTCCCGAATACAGTCCCGACGGCGTAACCCTTGTTGACACGCCTTATCCCGAAACCACGGAGTACATAAAAAAGGTAAAATCAGCAAAGGAAATGTACAAGAGCCTTTATTATTAGCATATCAATATTCTAATATAGAATAATATACAAGGCGATCCGCACAACTTAACAGTGCGGTGTTGCCTAAACTCAAATAAAAAATAGACAATCTTTGCAGTCTATTTTTATCTGAGATTAGTATAAATCAAACTGAAAGGAAGATAAATATGTCCGAAGAAAAGTCAAAAACAGCTCTCCTTAAGGAACAACTCACGATGGGTGAGCCAAAGGGAATAAAGAGTCTTTCTGCCGAAGAAATACAAAAGGCAGACGAATTTTGCGAGGGCTACAAAACCTTTTTAAACGCTTCTCCGGTTGAGCGCGAGGCGGTAAAATACAGCGTTGCGGCGGCACAAAAAGTCGGCTTTGTTGAATATGACCCGAACGCGCAGTACAAGTGCGGAGACAAGGTTTATCTTGTGAACAGGGGCAAGGCGATCGCGCTTGCCGTAATCGGCAAAGACGGCGTTAAAAACGGCGCAAGGCTTGCCATTGCTCATATTGATTCCCCAAGAATCGACCTAAAGCCCAATCCGCTTTATGAAGCAAACAACCTTGCTTTGTTCAAAACGCATTATTACGGCGGATTAAAAAAGTATCAGTGGACTGCCATTCCGCTGACTCTGCACGGAACGGTTGTCAAGCTTGGCGGCGAGACGGTTGACATTTGCTGGGGCGACGAAGAAAACGAGAGCTGCTTCTGCGTGACAGACTTGCTTCCGCATCTTGCTCAGGAGCAGGTTACCAAGCCTATGTCAAAGGCGTTCACCGGCGAAGATTTGAACGTTTTGGTCGGTTCTCGTCCTTTTGACACCGAGGACAAGGAAAGCGAGCTTGTAAAGCTCAATGTTTTGAAAATTTTAAATGACAAATACGGAATAACCGAAAATGATTTTCTTTCGGCTGAGCTTTGTCTTGTGCCTTCGTTCAAGACAAAGGATATCGGCTTTGATTCAAGCATGATCGGCGGCTACGGCCATGACGACAAGGTTTGCGCTTATCCGGCGCTTATGGCGGCGATAGATGTTGAAAATCCGCAGCAGACCTGTGTGACCTATCTCACCGACAAGGAAGAAATCGGAAGCGACGGCAACACCGGAATGCAGAGCGATTTTCTGCGTTACTTTATCTATGACCTTGCCAAGCAGGACGGTGTTGAGGGCTACAGGGCGTTGTCAAAGAGCATCTGCCTTTCTGCCGATGTAAACGCAGCCTTCGATCCGACCTATGCTTCGGCTTATGAGGCAAAGAACAGCTCGTATATCAATAACGGCGTTGTTATCTCAAAATACACCGGTCACGGCGGAAAATACGACACCTCAGACGCTTCGGCGGAGTTTATGGGTAAAATCCGCACAATGCTTGAAAATAACAAGGTGCTTTGGCAGATCGGCGAGCTGGGCAGGGTAGACCTGGGCGGCGGCGGAACGATAGCAAAATATGTTGCAAACATGAATGTTGATGTTGTTGATTTGGGTGTTCCCGTGCTCTCAATGCACGCACCGTTTGAGATCGTTTCAAAAACCGACGTATATATGGCTTACCGCGCGTTCTTTGTATTTTTTGATGAAAAATAAAATTCTATTTTGGAATTAAACGGAGTTGAGCTTATGTCTGAAATAAATGAAGCCGCGGTAAAAAACCGCAACGCCGTTATAGTGCGCACAAGCGTGATCGGAATAATTGCCAACGTTTTTTTGGCTGCATTCAAGGCGGCGGTCGGCATTTTTTCAAACTCGATCGCTGTTGTGCTTGACGCAGTTAATAATCTGAGCGACGTTTTGTCGTCTGTTGTAACAATCGCCGGAACCAAGCTTGCCGGCAAAAAACCAGACAAAAAGCATCCGCTGGGTTACGGCAGGGTTGAATACCTTAGCACGATGATTGTAGCGGCAATTGTGCTGTATGCCGGTATTACTTCTCTGGTCGAAAGTATCAAAAAGATAATTAATCCCGAAACGCCGGACTATTCTGTAGTTTCGCTGATTATTATCGGTTCGGCGGTTTTTGTCAAGATTTTTCTCGGAATATACGTAAAAAAGAAGGGACAGACCGTAAACTCAGGCTCTCTTGTGGCGTCCGGCTCAGACGCGCTTTTTGACGCGATTTTATCCGCGTCGGTGTTACTTTCGGCTATTATCTTTATGCTCACCGGCATAAGCCTTGAGGCTTATGTAGGAGTGCTGATTTCCGCGTTTATCATCAAATCCGGTATCGAAATGCTTGCCGAGACCCTTGACGAGATTCTTGGAAAGCGTGTTGACCGCGATTACCTTGCAAAAATCCGCAAAACGATTTGTGAGGATGAGCTTGTAAGCGGCGCGTATGATTTATTTCTACACAGCTACGGTCCAGAAAAATATATCGGCTCGGTTCATGTTGAGGTTCCCGACACGCTCACTGCAAACGACATTGACGTAATGGAAAGACGGATCGCCGGAAACGTTTATCAAAAGCACGGCGTTTTGTTGGCAGGAATAGGCATATATTCGATCAATCATGATAATGAAGAAATCTCTGAAATTCGCAAGACTATCTCGGAGATCATTATGTCGCATGAGGGAGCGCTCCAAACTCACGGCTTCTTTGTAGATATGGAGAACAAGACGATCAACTTTGATGTTATCATTGATTACGGCTTTGACAAAAGGGAAGAGCTTTTTGAGCACATCTATGACGACGTGAGAAAAGCTTATCCGGAATATGAGATTTTTATGAATCTTGATATTGATATTTAATACTAAACTCAAATAAAAAATAGACAATCTTTGCGGTCTATTTTCCGCAATACTTCGTTGTCGTCCTTGCAAGGCGACAGCCTTGCGGCGTGCGAAAAATATCCTCGCAAATCTTTGTCCACTTTTTATCTGAGATTAGTATAAATAATTCCAATTAAGAAAAAACTCACCGAAGGACAGAAACTCTGTTCCTCGGTGAGTTTTTTTAATATCAGTACATTTTCTTCGCAACGCAAACGATGACCGTTCTGCCCTGCATTGTATAACGTCTGTCGCTTATCAAAATATTTTCGTGCTCCGCAATGACCCTTTCGGGCTCTCTGCCGGTGTCCACATAAAGCTGCCAGATATAGCCGGTCGGAAGTCCGGGAAGCTCAACGTCAACCCTGCCCCAATAGGCGTTTGTGCCAAAATAAACTATCTCGTCAAGCTCGTCGTTTGATGAGGATCTGCCGGCATACATAATTCCGAGCATACGGGTGTTATCATCAAAATTTGTATTCCACGGAATTGCAGAATGAATGCTTTCCGGCGGCAGGCTGCACGTACATTCGCGCCTGTTTGCCGTAATAACTCGGTGCTTTTTGCGAAAGGCGATCATATATTTGAAGAACTCAAACACATCCGCGTATTTTTCCTTGCGCGTCCAGTCGAGCCACGAGGTTATGTTATCCTGACAATAGGCATTGTTGTTGCCAAACTGGGTGTTGCAGAATTCGTCTCCGGCAAGAAAAAGCGCGGCACCCCGGCTGCACATCAGCGCGGCAAAGGCGTTTTTGACCATTTTTATTCTGAGCGCGTTGATTTCCGGATCGTCGGTTTCGCCCTCGCAGCCACAGTTCCAGCTGTTGTTGTCATCTGAGCCGTCGGTATTGTACCAGCCGTTTTTCTCGTTGTGCTTGACTGAATATGAGTACAGATCATAGAGGGTAAAGCCGTCGTGACAGGTAATAAAGTTTACCGAGGCGTTTTTGCCGCGGTAGGCAGGGTCGTAAAGATCCTTTGAGCCTGTCAGCCTGTGCGCGGTTGCCCAGGCAAGACCGCCGTCGCCCTTCAAAAATCTTCTTAGGTCGTCGCGGTATTTTCCGTTCCATTCAGCCCAGCGGTTCCACGAAGGAAAGCTTCCCACCTGATAGAGTCCGCCTGCGTCCCATGCTTCCGCAATAAGCTTGGTCTCGCCCAAAATCGGGTCAAAAGCCAGACTTTTGAGAAGCGGAGGTTGGTCCATAGGAGAGCCGTCCTCGTTGCGCCCGAGTATTGAGGCAAGGTCAAAGCGGAAGCCGTCGATTTTGTATTCGGTTACCCAATAGCGCAGACAAGCCTTGATAAAGTTGCGCACAATCGGATGGTTGCAGTTGAGTACGTTGCCGCAGCCGCTGAAATTATAATACTTTCCGTCGGGCGTCAGCATATAATAAATATTGTTGTCAAGTCCCTTGAACGAGAAGAAGGGACCCTTTTCGTTGCCCTCGGCGGTGTGGTTGAACACAACGTCGAGGATAACCTCAATACCGTTGTTTTTGAGATCGCGAATAAGCTTTTTTAGCTCGGTTCCCTCACGGTTGTGCTTGTGGTCGTATTCATAACCGGTGTTGGGGGCAAAGAAGCAAACGGTGTTGTAGCCCCAGTAGTCATACAGCGGCTTGCCCTCATAGTGGCGGTGCGCGCCCATTTCGTCAAACTGAAAAATCGGCATAAGCTCAACAGCGTTGATGCCCAGCTCCTTAAGGTAGGGGATTTTTTCCCTTATACCCTCAAACTTTCCGCGGTGCTTAACGCCGGAGGATTCGTCCTGAGTAAAGCCTCTTACATGCATTTCATAGATTATAAGCTCTTCAAGAGGATAGGAGGGAGTCGAAAAGTTTCCCCAGTCGTAGTCGTTAAAAACTACCCTTGCTTTGTATACGTTATCATAGCCCTTGCGCACGCCCCAGTCGCTTTGACCGGAAACCGCCTTGGCATATGGGTCAAGAATATATTTGTTTTTGTCAAAAATAATACCCTTTTTAGGATCGTTGGGACCGTCAAAGGAGTAGGCGTATTCAAATTTGTCAATTTCAAGCCCGAAAACTATCATTGAATAGGTATTTCCTATTTTGTAGCTGTCGGGAAATTTCAGTCTGGCGTACGGCTTAAGAGCCCTTGGCTTAAAGAGCAGCAGCTCGCAGGAGGTGGCGTAAACAGAGCTGATTGTAAAATTAACGCCGCCCCTGACCGGCGTTGCGCCGTCAACCTGATAGTAACCCGGTCTGACTTCATATCCGCAGACTGTATCTGTGGGCATTAAGTCTCTTAACATCAAATTCCTCCCCGGTGATATTTGCGTTGGAGTATCGCTAAAATTTGAAAGTGCCGAATCACCGGCACTGATAAAGTCTTGTTTGTTTGTCCAATTTTCAGGCATTGATCATTCATCGCTTTCTAAATTGCACCCTGTAATTATATCATAAAATGACTGCTTTTTCAACCAACACCGCCGGATTTAAGCGTTTGGCTGTAAATCCTCAGTTTGTTTGTTGCTTTTTTGTCCTGTTTTTACACGAAAAATGTAAAAAATGTGCCAAATCACCAAAAATAAAGGCGAAATTTGATAAAATCAATATATTGTGTTTATTTAATTTATATGCTATAATCATATAGATATACATCATGCATTAAATTGCATAGCAGAAAGGGTGTTGAAATTGGTTGTTAAAGATATTATTGATATTTTGCAGGGAGAGGTCATCTGCGAGGGCGACCTTAACCAGGAAATCAAAACCGCCTGCGGCTCGGATATGATGAGCGACGTGCTGGCTTTTGTAAAGGATCAGTCCGTGCTTTTGACAGGACTTGTAAATCCACAGGTTGTGCGTACCGCAGAGATGATGGATATGGCCTGCATTGTTTTTGTAAGGGGAAAGATTCCCGATGACTCGATCATAAGCCTTGCCCAAACCAGGGGTATAACCCTGATCAAAACAAGGTACAGAATGTTTACCGCCTGCGGCAAGCTCTATGAGGGCGGACTTTCCGGAGGTACCGCGGTATGAGCAACATCCATCTTCATTATGAGGTCAGCGGAGAGGACTTCACCCGCGCGGGTGAGGCGTCCGGCTCCGTTAAAAAGCGCCTCAAGGCGCTGGGCTACAACACCGACGCCATCCGCAGAGTCGCGATCGCGATGTACGAGGCGGAGATCAACATGGTCATCCACGCAGAGGG
Organism: uncultured Ruminococcus sp.; assembly: GCA_905233145.1. Classification (GTDB taxonomy): domain Bacteria; phylum Bacillota; class Clostridia; order Oscillospirales; family Acutalibacteraceae; genus Ruminococcoides. The sequence goes on from CAJODI010000024.1 coordinate 27,147, forward strand.
CGGCTTTGTTGACGTCGACATCTTCCCCGATCATGTAGAGGTACTGCTCTCCGATAAGGGACCCGGCATCCCCGACGTCGAAAAGGCGATGCAGGAGGGCTTTTCCACCGCGCCCGATAACGTCCGCAACCTCGGCTTCGGCGCCGGCATGGGTCTGCCCAATATCAAGAAATACACCGATGACATGAGGATCGAGACCGAGATCGGCAAAGGAACGGATCTCTATCTGACTGTCAAGGTTAAAGAAGCGTAGATTATTTAGTGAGGAGTTAGGAGTGAGGAATTAGGAGTTATGGGAAACACTTCGTGTTTTGATTCCTATGATGATATTAAGGCGTAACATTTTCAAATATCAATCAGGTGCGGACAGCGTCCGCCCTCAACTCCTCACTCCTAACTCCTCACTCCTAGCTATAAACAGGTAAGCAATATGAACAACAAATATTTTCACTCTGTCGTGCTGGACGCGGAGCTGTGCTGCGGCTGTACCAACTGCCTCAAACGCTGTCCCACCGAAGCGATCCGCATCCGCGACGGCAAGGCGCATATCCTCTCCGAGAGGTGCATCGACTGCGGCGAGTGCATCCGCATCTGTCCGCATCATGCCAAACGCGCCCGTTCTAATTCAATCGAAGAAATCCAACCATATAAGGTCAAGATCGCCATCCCCGCGCCTGCGTTGTTCGGTCAGTTCAACAACCTTAACGATATCGACATCGTACTGACAGGACTGCGCGCGATGGGCTTTGACGTCATTTATGAGGTCAGCCGCGCGGCGGAGCT
>CAJODI010000025.1 GCA_905233145.1 uncultured Ruminococcus sp.
CTCTCCTCATTGTTTGTTTCGCAACTACAATTTTGGAGCTTCCTATGCTCTTTTTCAATATTTACTTTTTATTTTCCCACAAAAATCCGTGATGAGGCAAAAAAATAATGAAAAAAACCTTGACAAATATATCGGAAGGTGATATAGTTATTACAACATACGATATATCGGAACACGATATAACACGAGCTGATATATCGGAGAACGATAACAGAGGTGATAATATGTCAAAACAAAACGCACTGACCGAGCCTGTTTATTACATTCTGCTGTCACTGCTTACGCCAATGCACGGCTATGGTATTATGCAGAATGTGAAAAAGCTGACAAACGACAGAGTGAATATCGGCGCGGGTACGCTCTACGGAGCGATCAACACGCTGCTCTCAAAGGGCTTTATTGCGGAATACAAAAGCGATCTGTCCAAAAAGGAATATATCATAACAGAGGATGGAAGAAGTGCATTAAACTCCGAGCTCAAAAGACTCAGGGAGCTTGTTAAAAACGGTGAAGAAATCTTGGGGGGCTGATACTATGGATAATGTAAATATCAAAAAATTTAAATTGTTTTTTTCGCTTGACAAGGAGCTTGAGTTTATCAATAAGATGAACAAGGAAGGCTGGAAGCTTGTGTATATCAAGGGCGGCTGCCTTTACATCTTTGAAAAGACCGAGCCTGATGAGTATTTTACGATACTTCATGCCACAGCAAAGGAGAAGGTTTTGGAGATTTCTTCATTTGCTGCTCAGTGCGGCTATCAAGCCATACCGCATACAATGGACGGTTTTGGCGACATACTTTATCTTACAGGCAAAAAGGCTGAGGTCTCGCCCGAATTTGTTTGTGAAGCACCCGAAAAAATCGACAGTGCAAAAAGAATATATCATCGTTTTCGCACTCTTAGCATTGTTTTTACCATATTGTCAATTTTACTCATTTTGGATTCCGTCCTTATCCTTGGAAAAAAAATGACCGTTCCCGAGGCTCCGGCTATTTTAGATGTTTTCTGCGTGTTGTTTTTTATATTCGTAGCTATATATATCGGAATGTGCGCGTATACTATCATGCTGACCGCCAAGGCGCGACAAAATATGAAGCAGTTGCAAAAAGAAAGCAAAATCTATGAATAGAAGGGTGTGTCTTTTTTGAGTTATCCTTTTTTTATTATTCCTATTATTATGGTTATAGTCATCTTTTATATTTCATATAGTTCTAAAGTTACGGAAAGGGAAATGACAATGATTATTTTATCAAAAGACAAAACAAAGTGCGCTGAATATAACCGTCTGACCGTTCAGCGCAATTTCGGAAACGGAAAAGACAAGAAGTTCGCGATTTTAGGCAGCGTCAACCAACATTCGGATGTTTTAAACAGCTATCCGACAAAAGAAGCTGCGGTCAAAGAGCTTGAAAAAATTTATGCAGCCTATCAAAACAGCGATAAGACATATGCGTTATAAAAATAATTGCGGAGTTTGGATTTTTTCTGAATCAGATAGTTGATCTGAGTTGATTTGTATCTGATCGTCACAGCCGTCAAGCGGGATTCTTCCTGCTTGGCGGCTCATTTTTTATAATAACCACTTATATTCATAAACTAACCACTTACCGCAAAACGGTGGATTTGAGTCTCTGTATGTGATATACTGTTGTCAGCAAAGGATGAAAACGCAAGTTGTTTGATAAATAAAACTATTGACCAAATTAAGTTTTAGAGGTAAAATAAACATACAGGCAATATCGCATGATTCAGTTATGCGGATTGCAAACAGAAAATTTACCGGGTGCACTGCTGATTATGCCGTGCTGCCTAACTATTATCGAAAGGAGTTATCCATTTTGGCTGACTGTATCTTTTGTAAAATAATCGACGGCTCAATTCCGTCAAATAAGGTTTATGAGGATGATAAAATTATTGCTTTTCATGATTTGGAGCCACAGGCGCCCGTGCATGTTTTGGTTGTTCCAAAGCAGCATATTTCCTGTGCAGACGAGATTGATGAAAGCAATGCTGACGTAATTGCGTATATTTTTACCAAAATTCCGCAGATTGCAAAGTCGCTCGGTCTTGAAAACGGCTACAGAATCGTAAACAACTGCGGTGACGACGGCTGCCAAAGCGTTAAGCATATTCATTTTCATCTTTTGGGCGGTAAAAAGCTTAGAGGTCAAATGAGCTGAGGTGACAAAGTGAAAACTTATAATATTAACATTGCCGGAGTTGAGCGCGAGCTTGAGATGTTTCCGGTAAACGACAAGGTTGATATCGCTGCTTTTATTATGTTCGGCGATGTAGAAGTTACGGTAAAGGCCGCAGAGGCTCTTTTAAAAAAATGTCCTGAGCATGATGTTGTTGTTTCTGCCGAAGCAAAGGGAATTCCGCTTTGCTACGAGATGGCAAAGCAAGGATGCGGAGAGTATGTTATTGCCCGTAAGAGCGTTAAGGTTTATATGAGAAATCCTGTCGGAGTTGAAGTCAATTCTATTACTACATCCGAGGTTCAAAGGCTGTTTTTGGGTGAGAGTGACGTTAATTTTCTTAAGGGCAAGCGTGTTTTGATTGTTGACGACGTTATCTCAACCGGCGAAAGCCTTGCCGCGCTTGAAAAGCTTATTGAAAAAACCGAGGCTGTGGTTGTCGGCAAAGCCGCTGTGCTTGCCGAGGGCGACGCCAAAAACAGGGATGATATAATCTTCCTTGAGCCGCTTCCGCTGTTTATCAAAGACTGAACTTATGGGAAAGCTTACGGAATCGGAGCTGAAAAAGCAGCTTAAAACCAAAGTTTTTTCGCGAATATATCTTTTGTACGGCACGGAGCAGCTTTACGTAAAAAGCTATACCAAGCTTTTGGTTGAGGCTGTTGCCGGAAAGCATCCTTCTGAGTTTAATTATCATGTTTTTAAGGGTGAGATTGATCTTGACAGCTTTGCTTCGGCTGTTCAGGTCGTGCCGTTTATGAGCGAGTACAATTGTGTTGTTGCCGGCGACGTGTTTTTTGACAGTATGCAAAAGGACGAACTTGACAGCTTCGCAAAGATTGTATCGAATACCGCTGAGGGTACGGTTTTGATAATTACAATGCCCTCTTATATTCCAAAAAAGAATAATGCGGCTTTTAATGCACTCGCAAAGCAGGTTGAAAAATCAGGCTCAGTTTGCGTTTTTGACGCGCTGAGCCGTTCGGCCTTGGAAAAATATGTTGCAAAGTGGGCAAACGCCAACGGAAAGCAGATTTCCCGAATCAATGCTTCTAAGCTTATAGATTTTTGCGGCGAGGATTTGAACTTGCTTAAAAATGAAATAGACAAAATTTGCGCCTATTCAAAGACTGACGAGGTGCAGTATTCCGATATTGAAAAGCTCGCGACGGTGAATCTGGAAACCAAGATTTTCGCCTTGTCCGACGCTGTTATCAGGGGAGAGGGTGAAAAGGCGTTTAAAACCCTTGACAACCTTTTTTATCAGCGTGAGGAGCCTATTCCTATGCTTTCTGTGTTGGCTAACTCCTATATCGACGCCTACAGAATCAGAATAGCAGACGAGTGCGGAGTTGCGTCAACTGAGGTCGCGGCTGATTTTGATTACAAAAAGAGAGCTTTCGCGCTGGACAAGGCACGAAGGGCAACGCGCGGAATCAGCACCGACGCGCTCAGAAAATGTCTTGATGCTCTTGCCGACGCCGACGAAAGGTTCAAATCCACTTCGGTGAACTACCGACTTGCCATGGAACAGCTTATAGCGCGTCTGCTTCTGATTTTTAAAGAGGGGAGAGACTATGCTTAAAATCCGCGAGGCAATAATTGTTGAAGGGCGGTATGATAAAATCAAGCTCAGCGGAATTGTTGACGCGCCGATAATCTGCACCAACGGCTTCAGGGTTTTTTCCGACAAAGAAAAGCAGAGCCTGATCAGGCAAATTGCCGAAACAAGGGGAATAATCGTCCTGACCGACAGTGACAGCGCGGGTTTTGTGATTCGCAATTTTTTGCGCGGCGTGATTGACAAGAGCAGAATAATGCATTGCTACATTCCTCAGCTTGAGGGCAAGGAAAAGCGCAAGGCGCAGCCCGGCAAAGAAGGGCTGCTCGGCGTTGAAGGCGTGAGCGACGAGGTGATTGTTGAAGCCCTAAAAAAATGCGGCGCAACGTTTGGCGGTGAACCGCAAGCTAAAAGAAACGAAATCACAAAGGCGGATTTGTACGTGCTGGGCTTGACCGGCAAAGAAAACTCAGCCGAACTTAGAAAAAAGCTCCTGAAAAAACTAAATATGCCGCTGTACATGACGACAAACGCCATGCTGGCGGCATTGAATTGCTTATATTCTCTTGGAGAATTAAAAAAGATTGTTGAGGCTATATCTGACGGATATTGCTCAGGGTGATATAAGCAAGTTGGAAAACGGTAATGCAAATCTTTCTGTTAAAACCCTCCAAAGGCTTAATACTATTCTTTCAAAAAACGATAATAAACCACCGGCTTTGGCGCAAACTAAGGTCGGTGGTTTTTTGAAAACAATAAAAAATCTATTTCTGTTTATAACCGGCGGAATAGCCTATGGTTTGATAGAAGTTTTGTGGCGCGGAAAAACCCACTGGTCAATGCTCATTCTCGGCGGAGGCTGCTTTGCTGTGCTGTGGGATTTTTATAGGCGGCACAAGCGTATGAAGCTTTTTTGCAAATGCTTGTGCGGAAGTGTGATAATAACCGCGCTGGAATTTCTGTGCGGCTGTATTGTAAATTTGCGTCTTAAAATGAACGTGTGGGATTATTATAACTGCAAGCTGAATATTAAAGGACAGATTTGCCCATTATACAGTCTGCTTTGGGGTTTGCTGTGCATACCGGTTTTTGGGTTGTGCAAGGCACTGCAACGTAAAAATAATTAGCTTATCATTCATTTTCGTCGTTTTGAACGTCAAGCTTTTTTACTACTACCCTCAAAATACGCTGATTTTTGATTTCCATTACCGTAAAGCGGAAGCCGCCTGCTTCAACCTTGTCGCGCTTGTTCGGGATTGAGCTGCAATTTTCGAGAATATAGCCGCCGACTGTCACCGAATCGCTTTCGAGCGTGTTTTCGTCCATATCAAAAAGCGCGAGCATATCGCCAAGCTCAAAGTCACCGTTCACAAGAAATTCGTTTTTGCCTATTTTGTAGTAGCTGTGCTCGATTTCTTCGTCCTCGTCCCAAATGTCGCCGACGATTTCCTCGATCAAATCCTCCATGGTAACAATTCCGAGCGTGCCGCCGTATTCGTCGGTGACGATCGCCATGTGGATTTTTGTGCGCTTAAAGTCGCTCAGGATTTTTGACAGCTGAGTTGATTTAAAAACAAAGAAAGGTGGCTGAAGCATATTTTTCAGCTCGGGTGCCTTTCCGTCGGCAAGATGCTCCAGATAGTCGCGCGTATGCAAAATGCCCACGATATTGTCGGTTGTTCCGTCATAGACAGGAATTCTTGAATAGCGGTTTTCAATGATTATATCCTTGATTTTTTCAGGCGTGTCATCAACGCTTATAAAAACAACGTCAACACGCGGAGTGATGATTTCCTCTGCGGTTGTTTCGTCAAAATCAAGAGCAGAGCGAACCATTTCGCTTTCGCTTTCTTCAAGCACACCTTCTTCTTCAATGCTTTCAACTATGTATTTTAGCTCGTTTTCGGTTACTGACGGAGCGTCGTCGCTTCCGCCCGAAATTTTCAGCGCGAGCGAGCGCAGCTTCATAAAAACAAAAACAAGGGGAGAGAGCAATATCATCAGTCCCTTTAAGACGCCTGCGGTTTTCATTGAAAATGCGTCGCAGTGTTCCTTTGCGAGACATTTGGGAATAACCTCGCCAAAGGTCAGCACAAGCAAAGTTGTCAGTCCGGTTGCGATCGCCGAGCCGATATCGCCAAAGATCCTCAGACAAAGCACGGTGGCAATCGACGAACAGCCAAGGTTCACTATATTGTTGCATATCAAAATAGTTGTTAGAGCCTTGTCAAAGCGTTCGATTACATAAAGTGTGGTTTTTGCCTTTTTGTCGCCGGCGTCAACGCTTTGCTGAACACGGATTTTGTTTACAAAAGAAAAAGCTGTCTCTGTCGCTGAAAAAAAGCCCGAGAGCAGTACGAGCAAAAGAATAACTACGCCCATAATTATATTAGAATTCAATTAATTATCACTCCGAAATACGGTTATTCAAATATATACTACTATAATTCTTTAAAATAATTATTGTTTTTAAGAAATAAACCGTAAAAACTTGAAAAATATTGTTTATAATGTTATACTATATATAATTCATTAAAATGGGTAGGTTTGCATATCTTTTATTATGCAGATTTTGATGTTTGCCGGGAATAATACTATTATAAATTCCCGGAGGTGCATTTAATGAATCAATCAAAAAATCATAACAGGGACGAGCTTGTAAAAAACCCTTGCGAGGATAACCCCGATTGTGAGCAGGGCGCCTGCTCGGAAAACGACGCGGGCACTTCGCAAATTGAAGAGACCGGTTCGGTTCTCACCTTGCACAGGGACAGCGTTATCCATTGCCTGACGATCATTGGTCAAATCGAGGGGCATTATGTACTGTCTCAGCAGACCAAAACCACTAAATACGAGCACGTTATTCCTCTTCTTGTCTCAATCGAGGAGGACGAAAGAATAGACGGCCTGCTGGTTATAATAAACACCTGCGGCGGCGACGTTGAAGCAGGACTTGCGATTGCCGAGCTGATCTCCGGCATGAAAAAGCCAACGACCTCAATCGTGCTCGGAGGAGGACATTCAATCGGGATTCCGCTTGCAGTTGCCGCAAAGCAGAGCTTTATCGCCAAAAGCGCGTCAATGACGGTTCATCCTGTGAGGACGACCGGACTTACGCTGGGCGTGCAGCAGACGTTTGAATACTTTAAGCGAATGCAAAACAGAATCACCAACTTTGTTGTTGAAAATTCAAACATCACAAAGCAGAGGTACAATGAGCTTGTGCTCAACACAGAGGAGCTTGTAATGGATATCGGCACTATTCTTGAAGGCGGCGAGGCTGTAAAAGAAGGGCTGATCGACAGGGTAGGAACCGTAAGCGAAGCGATAGAAGCACTTTATGAAATGATAAAAAAATCAAAAGGAGCATAATTTGCTCCATTATATTTGGAGGGGTACATATGACAACTTTAGACGCAATAATCCAGGGAATCGTTCAGGGATTAACGGAGTTTTTGCCGGTTTCCAGCAGCGGTCACCTGGCAATTACTCAGCATGTTTTGGGCGTGAACGGTGAAGAAAATCTTTTTTTCAACGTAATGCTTCATCTCGGCACGCTTGTGGCTGTGATAGCGTTTTATCATAAGCTCTTGTGGACGCTGATAAAAGAGTTTTTTTTGATGATAAAGGACATTTTTACTGGTAAGTTTTCTTTTAAAAACCTCAGTTATGAAAGAAATCTGATTTTTATGCTGATTATCGGACTTCTACCGCTGTTTACAATGTTTATACCCATCCCCGGAACGGATATGAAGGTAAAGGATCTGGCTGATGTTTTTGCAGGAAGCCCGGTTCTTCTCATGACCTCGATTTGTCTGATAGTCACATCTGTGCTTTTGACGATCGGTATTGTTTGCAACAAGAAAAATTCAGGCTACAAACACCTAAGAGGCGGATCCTCGGACGGTGATAACGGTAGAGAAAGCTACACAGCCTTTGACGCGCTCTGTGTTGGTCTTATGCAGGCAGTAGCTGCGATTTTCCCGGGAATCTCACGTTCGGGCTCCACGCTTGCCGTTGGTGAAATGCGCGGAATCAACAAACAAAAGGCGCTTGACTATACCTTTGTTTTGGGAATCCCCTCAATCCTTGCTGCCGCTGTTCTTGAAGGCGTTGACGCGGTGACCTCACCGGAGGGCTTTGATGTCAGTATTTCGGCAGTAGTCGCAGGTATGCTTGTTTCGGCGATTGTCGGATATATTTCGATTCTGATTTTTAAATGGTTTTTGAAAACCGACAAAATGTTGATTTTTGTTGTTTACACAGCAATCGTTGGCGCAGTGTTCCTCGTGGTTTCGATTATGGAGCTCAACAGCGGAGTAAATATGTTCACCGGTGCGCCTATTTATTAAGGCAATACCGAATTTTTTCATAAAGATATCGTAAGGGCGACCGTTGGTCGCCTTTGCTCAAAATGCTTTGATTTATATCGATAGAAAACAATGCTTTTTGTTACATTGTTTTCTTGTTTTATGGAGTGAAAAATGGCAGCAAAGAAAAATTCGGGAGGCAAACGAGCGTCGGGTGCCTCTTCTTCAAAAAAAAGCACAAAAACGGCTGCTAAGCCGACAGGTATCAGCCCGAGGATAAAGGCGATTCTCTACGCGACGGCGGCTGTGTTTTTTACCGTTATGATTTTTATTAAGGGACACAGTCTTTGGGAAAACATTCGAGGTTTTTTCCTGGGCGTATTCGGATTGGGTATGATGCTTGTCCCGGCATTTTTTGTGTACATGTGCGTGATCACCGAAAAAGAGCGCGCGGTCAAAAGACAAACCTTCAAAATTGTTTTATGCGTACTTATTTTTCTGTTCCTCGGCGCGGCTGTTTACATAATAAGGGGCGCAAAATTTAACGACGGCATTAATTATTTTGCGTGTCTCGGCAACCTTTGGGCAGAGGCTTCAGACACCCAAAATTACTTTACAGCAAGCAGCGGCTTGATTGGCGGAATACTTGGCTACCCCCTTGTCGCGTTTTGCGGCAGAATCGTAGCCGTGATACTAAGCCTTTTGTTTACGGCGGCATTATTTTTTATTGTTGCCAATTTGTCGGTCAAGGATATTGCCTCTGCTGCCGCGAGGCGTATGGAAAGAGTCAGAGAGGCAGGAGAACGCCAGGTTATGGCGCGAAAGGCAAGAAGAAACGCGATCAAGCAGGCTCCGAAACGCGACCCAAGAGAAGATTACAGGGATTCCTTCAACAAGATAGACATTCCCTATTACGCTGTTGCTGAGGATATTGATATTCCGCTTGATCCCGAGCCGCGCAAAAAATCAAGAAAAAAGACAGTAAAAAGCGGTATTGATATTGATATTTCTGACCCAAACGAGCAAAACGCTGTTGATAAAGATTTGTCCGACGATTTAATCAATATAATTAAACGGGCGGGCAAGCCGATGAGTCAGTCGGCGGATTCAACAGTCGGAGAAATCGCCGATAATATTTCGCAGAATAAACGCTCGGCTCAATTAAGCGCTGCCGCGAAGCAGCCGAATCCGGAAGCGGCTCCGGTTGAAGAGGAGAAAAAAACCGTCAAACCAACGGACGAGTTTGAAAAGCTCGGCTACAATACGGAGAACACGGAAAACAAAGAAGAAAAGGTTTATCACTATCCTCCCGTTCAGCTTTTGAAGCCCGGCCGCAACACTAACGACCGTTCGGCAATGGAGGAACTGCAGCATAATTCCAAAAAGCTGATTGAAACCCTTAACAGCTTTGGCGTAAACGCAAGTATAGTGAATATCTGCCGCGGTCCCTCGGTAACACGTTACGAGCTGCAGCCTGCTCCCGGAGTTAAAATCAGCAAAATAACAAATCTTTCGGATGATATCGCGCTTAATCTGGCAGCAAACGGTGTAAGAATCGAAGCTCCGATCCCCGGCAAGGCGGCTGTCGGAATTGAGGTCCCAAACAAGATTGTCAGCATGGTTTCAATGCGTGAGCTGATTGATTCGGATGAATTCAGGAATGCCAAAAGCAAGCTTACGGCGGTTTTGGGCAGGGATATTTCAGGTGAAATAGTTCTTACAGACATTGCAAAAATGCCGCATTTGCTGATTGCAGGCACAACCGGTTCCGGTAAATCGGTATGTGTGAATTCTATTCTTATCAGTATTCTGTACAAAGCAACGCCTGACGAAGTCAAGCTCTTGCTTATTGACCCAAAGATGGTTGAGTTTTCTAAATACAAGGGTATTCCTCATTTGCTTGTTCCGATTGTTTCGGACGCAAAAAAGGCTGCCGGCGCGCTTGGCTGGGCGGTGAGCGAAATGCTTAACCGTTACAAGATTTTTTCGGAATACGACTGCAAGGATATTGACAGTTATAATTCATTGATCGAAAAAAACCTTGCTTATATGCAGAATAATCCGCCTGTTGAAAACGAGGAGGGCGAGCTTGTTCAGCCTGTCCTCGAGATAAACGGACTTCCGGTTTCCAAAGAAAAAATGAGCCGTGTTGTTATCGCGATCGACGAGCTTGCCGATCTGATGATGGCGGCTCCCGGCGAGGTTGAGGACAGTATTTGCCGCTTGGCTCAGATGGCGAGAGCTGCCGGTATGCACCTGATTTTGGCAACCCAGAGACCAACGGTAAACGTAATTACAGGCTTGATCAAGGCGAACGTGCCAAGCCGAATAGCTCTAAAAGTAAGCTCAAATATGGACAGCCGAACGATTCTTGATACAGGCGGCGGCGAAAAGCTGATAGGAAAGGGCGACATGCTGTTTTCACCTGTTGGCGCACCAAAGCCGATTCGAGTTCAGGGCTGCTATGCCTCGGAGGAAGAAATCGAGGGTGTAACCGGATTTATCAAAAAATCCTACTCTGCTCAGTATAATGCCGAGATTGAAGAGAGCATCAAAAGAATTGCCGTTGAAGAAATCTCAGGCGGAAAAAAATCATCCTCGGATGAGGACGACGGACTGGATGTTGACAGTAAAATGGACGAGGCTATTCAGATCGTCATTGATGCAGGACAGGCTTCGACTTCACTTATTCAGCGCAGACTTAAGGTGGGCTACGCACGCGCGGGAAGAATGATTGATGATATGGAGCGAATGGGTGTTGTCGGACCTCACCAAGGCTCAAAGCCGAGAGATGTTTTGATGACCTATAACGAATGGCTCGAGAGAAGAAATATTTTGCAAAACCGCGAAAACTAATATTAGTTTGGAGTTTGGAGTTTTTCCGACATTAACTCCACACTCCAAACTTCAAACTCCACACTAAAAAAGGGGGTTATCATGGCTTTTTTACCGATGAACTCAGCCGAGGTTCGTGAGCGCGGCTGGAGTGGTGTTGATTTTGTTTACGTTTGCGGCGACAGCTATGTTGATCACCCGTCGTTCGGCGCGGCAATTATCACCAGAGTGTTGGAATACTGCGGCTACAAGGTCGCATTTCTTGCACAGCCGAATTGGAAAAATGACCGCGATTTTACACAATTCGGAAAGCCCCGTTTGGGTTTTATGGTTTCCGCCGGAAACATCGACAGCATGGTTGCGCATTATACTGTTGCCAAGCGCAAAAGGCACGACGACGCCTACACTGCAGGAGGAAAAAACGGGAAACGTCCCGATAGGGCAGTTACGGTTTATTGCAGGATCCTGCGCCGGCTTTATCCCGACAGTCCTATTATCATCGGAGGACTTGAGGCTTCGCTGAGGAGATTTGCTCATTATGACTATTGGAACGACAAAGTAATGCCCTCGATCCTATTTGACAGCTGCGCGGACATTCTTGTTTACGGAATGGGCGAGCTTCAAACGGTTGAAATCGCAAAACGGCTTTCCGAGGGCTTTCCGGTTGAGGCATTACATGATATTCGCGGAATTTGTTACACAGTCGGAACCAAGGACTATGTTCCGTCCTCTGTAGCGGAGCTTCCGTCATATGAAAGGGTCTGTGAAAGCAAAAGGGATTACGCGCTTGCCGCACGAAAAGAGCTTGAGGAGGCTGACGCAGTAAGAGGAAAGACCCTGATTCAGCGGCACGGTAAAAAGCTGTTGATCCAAAATCCGCCTATGCCGCCGCTAAATACAAAGCAGCTTGACTGGGTGTACTCCTTGCCATACGAACGATGGTATCCGAAATGTTATGAAAGCGCGGGCGGAGTTCCGGGAATTGCCGAGGTGGAGTTTTCTATCACTCACAACCGAGGCTGCTTTGGAGCCTGCAATTTTTGTTCGCTGGCTTTTCATCAGGGAAGAGCCGTGACGGTGCGCAGCAAGCAAAGCGTGATAGACGAGGCAAAAAGCTTTCTTGACAATCCGCGTTTTAAGGGATATATCAGCGACGTCGGGGGCCCCACCGCTAATTTCAGACTTCCGTCCTGCGAAAAGCAAAAAAAGCTTGGTCTGTGCAAAAACAGAAAATGTCTTGCTCCCAAGCCCTGCCCGAACATGCAGGTTTCTCATACGGAATATCTTGACATTCTTCGCAATCTTCGCGAAATCAAAGGCATTAAAAAAGTGTTTATCCGCAGCGGTATACGCTTTGATTATCTTATTGAGGACGGCGACGACAGCTTTTTCCGCGAGCTTGTGAGCAATCATATCAGCGGACAGCTCAGAGTCGCGCCCGAGCACTGCTCGGCGGCTGTGCTCGACAAAATGGGCAAGCCGCATATTGAGGCGTACAAGAGGTTCTGCGACAAATTTTATGAGCTTACCGGCAAGGAAAAAAAGGATCAGTACGTTGTGCCTTATCTTATGAGCTCGCATCCCGGGTCAACGCTTAAGGACGCGGTTGAGCTTGCCTTGTTTTGCAAAAGAGAAAACATTCACCCAAAGCAGGTGCAGGATTTTTATCCAACTCCGGGCACGATTTCAACCGCAATGTTTTATACCGGGCTTGATCCCTACACTATGAAAGAAGTTTTTATTCCCAAAACCTCGGAAGAAAAATCAATGCAGCGCGCCTTACTTCAATGGTTTATCCCGGAAAACAAGCGGACAGTAATAAAAGCTTTGCTCAAAGCCGGCAGAAAGGATTTGATCGGCAACGGCAGGAATTGTCTTGTAACTCCGCTTCCGGGACAGGGAAAAAACAATTCTATTTCAAACAATAAGAAAAAGAAGGACAAGATGGCCCGATACAGGAGAAAGAAATAATTTTTTTCGTGCAGAAATTGCGGCGTCAGTCCACATGTCGCTTGCCCGAAAATACATTCATATATAATTGCCGTTTTGAGAAAACAGAAATTCAAGCGAATCAATCATATCATTATTATACAAAAAATTTACTTCCAAGGCATAAACCCCCTTGACCTTTTCACAAAAAAACGATATACTATTACTATACTAAAGTCAATACTGTAATTTGAATTATTCGGTATTGCCTTAAAGCAAACTCACTCAAGAAAGGATAAGAATGATGGGAGTATACGAGGAACTCGTCGCCAGAGGACTTATCGCTCAGGTTACAGACGAGGAAGAAATAAGAGAGCTTGTAAACAGCGGAAAGGCTGTTTTTTACATAGGCTTTGACCCCACCGCAGACAGCCTTCATGTTGGTCACTTTATGGCACTGTGCCTTATGAAGCGTCTGCAAATGGCAGGCAACAAGCCAATCGCGCTTATCGGCGGCGGTACGGCTATGATAGGCGATCCCTCAGGCAGAACGGATATGCGCCAAATGATGACTAAGGAAACTATTCAGCACAACGTTGACTGCTTTAAAGAGCAAATGAGCCGTTTTATTGACTTTTCCGACGACAAGGCTCTGCTGGTAAACAACGCGGACTGGCTGCTTGACCTTAATTATGTTGATGTTCTCAGAGAGGTCGGCGCACATTTTAGCGTAAACAGAATGCTGACTGCCGAGTGCTACAAGCAGAGAATGGAAAAGGGACTGAGCTTTCTTGAATTTAACTATATGATCATGCAGTCCTACGATTTCTACGCGCTTTATCAAAAATACGGCTGCAATATGCAGTTCGGCGGCGACGACCAGTGGAGCAATATGCTCGGCGGTACAGAGCTTATCAGGCGCAAGCTCGGCAAGGATGCCTATGCAATGACGATCAATCTTTTGCTCAATTCCGAAGGTAAAAAAATGGGCAAAACCCAGTCGGGCGCTGTTTGGCTTTCCGCTGAAAAGACAAGCCCATATGATTTCTACCAGTATTGGAGAAACGTTGACGACGCCGACGTGATCAAGTGCCTTAAAATGCTCACCTTCCTGCCGCTTGAGGAAATCGAAGAGCTTGCAAAGCTTGAGGGAAGCGAGATCAACAAGGCAAAGGAAATTCTTGCGCACGAGCTTACCGAGCTGATCCACGGCAAGGAGGAAGCTGACAAGGCTCAGGAAGCGGCAAGAGCTCTGTTTTCAAACAAGGCTGACACCGACAACATGCCTTCGACCGAACTTACCGAGGATAATTTCGCCGACGGTAAAATCGGAGTAATCGAGCTTTTGAAAACCTGCGGACTGATTCCGTCGAACAAAGAGGGAAGAAGGCTGATTGAGCAGGGCGGCATTTCGATAGACGACGTAAAAATCACCGATCCAAAGGCTGAGCTTTTGAAATCGGCGTTTGAAAAGGGTCACGTTATTGTCAAAAAGGGCAAAAAGGTGTTCCACAAGGCAATTTTTAATTCTTGACCGGAATAATAATTACACACATTGCGGAGCAAGAAAAGCTGTTCCGCTGAAATAAAATAAAAAAGGAGAAGGAACAATGAAAAAATTTTTTGGGGAATTCAAAGAATTCATAATGCGCGGCAATGTTATGGATCTTGCAGTCGGCGTTATCATAGGCGGCGCGTTCAGCGCGATCGTAACCTCGCTGACTGACGACATCATTTCGCCTATACTCGGAATCTTCGGCGGAATGGATTTCAGCAATCTTGTTGCAAAAGTAAACGGCGCAGAGATCAAATACGGCGCGTTTATCACAGCTATCATCAACTTCCTGATTATGGCTTTCATAATCTTCCTGATGGTAAAGGGCATCAACAAGGTTATGTCTCTGGGAAAGAAAAAGGTCGAGGAAGAACCCACAACCAAGGTTTGCCCGTATTGCTGCTCAGAAATCGACATCAAGGCAACAAAGTGCCCGCACTGCACCAGCGATGTTGAGGAAGTTAAATAATAGCTTTTGATATTTTCTTATGCTGTTAAGGCAATACCGCATAATTCAGGTGTGCGGATTGCGCAGTAAGATTTTTCGGCAGAGTGTACAAATAATCAGTACGCATACTGACGTATGGGTGCT
>CAJODI010000026.1 GCA_905233145.1 uncultured Ruminococcus sp.
TTTGGGGGTAAATGTATACTTTCTTGTCATTGCTTCATCACCGTATACATTATACCATACTTTTTATAAATATTAAAGCATTTTATTTAAGAACAGTATAAGCTGTGATAATCCCCACGCAACAGGCAATATCAAAACAAGCTGACGAAGCAGAGAAATAATCAGCGAGGATATGTTTTTGTCAAGTGCCTGAAATACGCCTTGCAGCGACAGGCAAATACCTGCAAAGCAGAAGCCGATCGAGATGATCCTTGCGGCACTTACGCATAGGGCTTGTGTTTCTCCGGACAGTCCGAACGCGGAGCATAGCGGTTCGGCTATTATTTCCAAAAGCAATGTACCAAACAGCATAATCGCCGATGTGTAAATAACACCGAACTTTATGCCATCCTTTACGCGCTTTTTATCTTTCAGGCCATAGGAAAAAGCTACTACGGGGGTAATCGTGTCCCGAACACCAAAGGCGGCGAACAGCACGAACTGCTGGATCTTATAATACAATCCGTAAGCCGTTACCAAAGAAGCATCCACTGCGCCTAAAATCAGATTGATGCTGTAGGTCATTACGGACATCAAAGCCTGAGAGATAATGGCGGGTAAACCGATTTTGTAAATCAGGCGTATGATTGTTTTGTCAGGCCGGATATATTGCAAGCCGTTTTGTACACTTTTGTTATACATCAGGTGAAATATCAAGGCAAGCAGAAACGAAGCCACCTGCCCTATGACGGTTGCCAATGCTGCGCCCGATACGCCCATTTTCGGAAAACAGAACAAGCCGTAGATTAAAATTGGGTCGAGAATAATGTTGATAACTGCTCCCGAAATCTGAGCAATAGTTGAATGAACCGACTGCCCTGTTGCCTGCAGCAGCTTTTCAAAAATACTGAAAAACACTATGCCTGCCGAACAAATACAGCAAATTCTCAGATATGTTACAGCCATGTCGCGAATTATGGCGTCAGAGGTTTGAGTGTTGATATACGCTTCCACTCCGAAAAATCCGAATAACGTGAACGCTGCCGTTATAATGATACCAAGGAACACGCCGTTTCCTGCAACTCTCGAAGCTTTGTCTCTGTCACCTTCACCCAAGCTGCGTGCGAGAAGCACATTTACGCCGACGCCGGTGCCTATACCAATTGCTACCATCAGCATCTGAACAGGAAAGGCGAGCGTCAAAGCGTTCAGAGCAAATTCGCCGCCTTCCATATTCGATACAAACGCACTGTCTACTATGTTATAAAGTGCTTGTAACATCATCGAAACAATGATAGGCAGCCCCATCTTTATCATCAGCTTGTATATAGGCATTGTTGCCATTTTGTTTTCCATAATTACCTCCGAGTACTTGTGATACTTTTTCCGCCTTTTGAGAGGCTTCTGATAACCTCAGCATTTTGCAACGGCGGTCAAACATTATTTTTTTAAAAGCTTAATCAAATGCCTGTAAAATGCACTCTATGCTATTTTTGATACAACGCATTGAAACAAATTTTAAGGCAGAAAAAAGGCGTAAGCCCAAAATGCCGGACTTACGCCTTTAATGCTGTATTATAGACTGCTTTAAAGCAGCTTATAAAAACAGCATAAGCTACACACATTGTTTTTTGATACATTCAAAAGCTAATAATAATACAAATGGTTTCTGTGCTTTAAATGCTCAGCAGATTTTATTTTAGAATAACTCACTTTTACAGAATTTCTGAGTTCTTGGAAATTCTGTAATGCAGTGTATTATATCAATCTTGCGGTTTTTCTCTTTTTTTGATATCCTTACGGAACAGTAATTTGAATATTCTTCTGACAATTGGCTGAATAAACAGGTGCTGAGAGAAAAAAGCAAACGGCAGGTTAAAGCAGACCAGCTTAAACCAATGGCAAAGCAGAGCAATTATGTTGAAGCCCTCGAAAAACGGAAAATAAATTATCGCGGCTATAAAGCTCATTGCCGGACACATGATCGCTACAGTAACGGTGATAATCGCTCCTTCAAATATTACCGGATTCGCCGTTTTTATATCAAACATTTTGGAAGCGATTTTAAACGACAGCGGACTTCCGACAAGTACCTCCAGCGTGTAGGCAAAAGCAAATTCCACCAGCACAACTGCCCAAATCGGCATCATTGTTCCGAACATCATAATACCGCCCTGCTTGTTTACGGCAGTCAGCACGCTGCCGGTATAGTTATAGGCGCGCAATGTGTCTCCGTTGAGAACGTAGATATTGTAGAACACAAAGGCATGGACGGTGATTACGACTGTGATGAACGCAAACACCATTCTCTGAAATTGATTTCTCGGCATAGTTTCCTCCTAATATATTTTCAAGGCAATACCGCATAATTCTGGTGCGCGGATTGCGTAGTCAGATTTTTCGTCAGAATGTACAAATAATCAGTGTGCATACTGATTTTTGGGCAATCTGACGGAATAATATGCAAGCAAGGCGTGCGCCATGAATTGTGCGGTGTTGCCTCAATAATCACCGCGTAAATCTAACGTTATTCTGTGTTTATTTGTCGAATTGTAAGCTTTGTCCATAGCGTGTAAAAAGGGTGGGGACTATGGCTTTTCAATGATTTCAAAATTTTTGGTCAGTATATCTACGTATTGCAGGGAGTGTGTTCTCGGAACGCCTGTTGTATATTCTTCGATGCAAAAGATGTTTTTGTAAACGCCCTTTATCTCTGCGACGCCATTCTTGATTTCCAAGCGAGGGTGATTCAATTTTACATTAACATGGATTTTCGGATTTGTTGAGTATAAATACGCGACTTTTTTCTTGATTAAATCCAATTGGGTCATGATGATTTCCTTTCTTATACATAACTTAAGGCAATACCGCATAATTCAGGTGTGCGGATTGCGCAGTAAGATTTTTCGGCAGAGTGTACAAATAATCAGTACGCATACTGACGTATGGGTGTCTGACGAAACAATATTCAAGCAAGGCGTGCGCCGTGAATTGTGCGGTGTTGCCTTAAAAACAGATGTCAGCGAAAAATTTTGCAGAACAAGGCTGATGCCTTACAAGGACAACAACGCAGTATTACGGAAATTAGACCGCAAAGTTTGTCTTTTTTAATAGTATTTAAAAATTGTCAGCAAAAATGTCAGCAAAAAAACGTGTAGGTTCAACCGGACTTACGCAGTTAGAACGCTACACGTTGTAATGATATTATATCATTTTTTAAGATGTTTTTCAAATGGTGATTTTGAATAAAATTCAAGCAAGTCGCACGCCTTTAATTGTACGGCGTTACCCTAAGGAGTTGTAACATTTCCCCTGATCCTTAATCTATTGCTTTTTTGCTGCGCAGGACAGTGAATAAAACGCAGGCTACGGTTACGCCGGTATCGGCTATTACCGACACCCACATGGACGCTATCCCAAGGGCTGCTAGAATAATTACCGCGGCTTTCACGCATAGGGCAAAGCTCAGGTTAGCCTTGACGGTAGATATGGTTCTTCGTGCGATTTTTACAGCGGCAGGAAGCTTTGAAAGGTTGCCTGCGCTGAGCACCGCGTCGGCTGCTTCAATTGCCGCTTCACTTCCCAAGCCCATTGCAATTCCGCAGTCGCTTGCGGTGAGCACCGGGGCGTCGTTGATTCCGTCGCCGGCAAAGCAAACTGCTTTTGATTCGCTTTTTAGGTTTTGAATTATTTCAAGCTTTTGTTCGGGAAGAAGCTGAGCGACAAAGCTGTCCGCGCCTGTTTCGCGGCATATTGCTTCGGCATTATCCCGGTTGTCTCCGGTTAGTATCACTGTATTTTTGATTCCGAGCGATTTCAGTTTGGAAATCACGCTTTTTGCTTCGGGTCTTGCCGAGTCGCTGACGGATATTGCTCCGACAAGCTCTTTGTCGTATACAATATATACTGCGTAATCTGCCGCGCCTTGTATCGCTGACTTTTGTTTGTCGTTCAAAATCCTTGCGCTGCCGCAAAGCACTTGCTTTCCGTTGTGTCTTGCCGTGACGCCAAAGCCGGCTTTTTCGCTGTAATTTGTCAGCTCCGGTAATTTGATTCCCTCTGCTTTTTTTAGAATTGCTCCGGCAATTGGGTGAGAGGAGTTTTTTTCACATGCAGCGGCTAAGGCGAGCAGGTTTTCTTCGGAAAAAGCCTTGCTAAAGCTTTTTATTTTTTTTACCGAAAGCTTTCCGGTGGTAAGGGTTCCGGTTTTGTCAAAAGCGAAAACGTCCGCCCGAGCCATAGCTTCAAGATATTTTCCGCCTTTGATTAAAACTCCCTGACGCGAAGCTGAGCCGATTCCGGAATAATAGCTGAGGGGGACGGAAATTACTATCGCACAGGGACATGACGCAACCAAAATTACCAGCGCGCGGTACAGCCACTGAGAAAAATCTCCCATGCCCGCCAGCGGCGGAACTAAAGCGATTAAAACTGCGATTGCGATTATAACAGGAGTATAAACTGAAGCGAATTTTGAAATCAGTTTTTCATTATTTCCTTTTTGTGCCGCTGCGTCCTCGACAAGATTCAAAATTCTTACCGCTGTGCTGTCACCAAACGCTTTTGTGGTGCGAATTTTAATCAGCTTGTCGCCGTTTATTGCTCCGCTCATTACATTGTCGTTGATATTTGCTTCAACAGGTATGCTCTCTCCGGTTAGGGCAGAGTTGTCAAGCGTTGTCGATCCGCTGATCACTATACCGTCGATTGGCACGCGCTCATGGGGCTTGACAACAATTGTTGAGCCGATTGGGACGTCTGCCGCGTTGACTGTGCTTTCGGTTCCGTTTTCTTCAACAGTGGCAAAGTCGGGACGAATAGAAGCAAGCTTTTCGATATCTCTTCTTGAAACCTCAACCGCGCGTTCTTCGATGAACTCGCCGAGCGAAAAGAGAATCGTTACCATTGCAGCTTCGATTGCTTCACCAATAAAAAACGCGGCGATTACCGCTATTGCGAGCAGGGTGGTTTCGTCTATTCTGAGCTTAAAGAGATTTTTGGCTCCCTTGATAAATACTTTGCAGCCCGATATCGCTGTTGCGGCAATGCAAAGCGTGAGCTCCGCCCATTTTGCCCATTCCGCGCTGCTGCCGACCGCAAAATGAATGGTTAGGGCTGAAACCGCCAGCACCACGGCGATAATAAGCATGATCAAGTCGGGATTCTTTTTATCGTCTTTAGGTTCGGCTTCGGGTTCCGAGACAATTACTCCGTCCTCTATGCTGTCGCAAATGGACTGGATTTCGGCCTTGCAGTCCGCCTTGTCGGCACTGAATTTGAGCTGCTTGTTGGCAAAATTGAAGCTTACATCCCTGTAGCCGTCGGTTTTTGCTATTTTTTCTTCTATTTTTCCTGCGCAGTGAGCACAGTTGAGGTTATTTAGAACCAGGGTTTGTTTCATAAGTATTACTCCTGTCTTGCCGCACATTCAATGTAAGTCAGCGGAAAGGACGCTTCGGCTGTTTTTTCAAAATTGATCTCCCAACCGTTTTTTATCAAAAAATCCATGTATTCCTTCGGCGACCATTTGCTTTCTACGCGTAATCCGAAAAAGCGCAAAAGTTTTGACAGAAGCTTGCGCGATGCGCTCATTTTGTCGTGGGTATAGGTTGGCGCAATCAAAATACCGCTTTTGCGCAATACTCTTTTTATCTCTGAAAGAGCTTTTTCGGGCTGCGGCATAATATGGAGAGCGTTTGAGATTATAACCACCTCAAAGGTATTGTCGGGGTATTTTATGTCTGTGGCGTCCATAACCTTGAAGCTCACGTTTTTGGGCGTTCTTCCGTGCTTTGCATGAGCGATCATGTTTTCGGAATAATCGGTTGCGATGATTTTTCGCGCAGAACCGGAAATACTTTTGGAAATCAGCCCGGTTCCGGTTGCAAGCTCAAGCACAAGCTTTCCTTTTACCCGAGGGCGCATGAGAGAATACATTTCTTCATATGCTTTTTTGTCGGCCTTGCGTGACAGATTGTAGAACGGGGCAAATCTGTCCCATGTGCTTTTGTCCATTGCTTACTCCAAAATATGATCGACGCCCATTTCTATGATTCTCTTAACATGGTCATCGTCGAGTGAATAGTAAATTTGCTTTCCCTCTCTGCGCGATCGCACAAGCTTGTTTTGTCTGAGAATTCTGAGCTGGTGAGAAATTGTGCTCTGCTCCATACCCAATGCCTCTGCAATACTCAAAACCGACATTTCCTGCTCAAAAAGCGTGAACATAATGCGGATTCGCGTGGAATCTCCGAACACCTTGAACAGATCGGCAAGCTCAAAAAGCACCTCTAGATCCGTTGCCTTAACTATTGGGATATTTGTTGAAATATTGCTGTCCATAATAGATCTCCAAAGCTTGATGAAATGAACATATGAATAAATGTTCATATGTTAATATAAATATATCACACTTTTCAAACAATGTCAATAGTGTAATGGCATAATTTAAAGGATTTTTAAGAAAATAAAATTGCCTTAACTGATTTGACGCTTTAACAGTGCCTTTCGTGCTGATAAGTCAATGAGCTTTTATGTGGCTTTTTGGGCAATGCACCCGAAAAACTCAGGCAACCGGGACGCTGATATCCCGTGAAGCTTTTGTGTTTATATACAGAAAATGGTTTTAGAACTTTGCATAACAAGCACATGTTAATTTGTATAACGAATTTTGCCTTTTTTAAGGCATTGTAGAATATAGACAAAAACAGTGAACAAACTTCGGCTTATCTTTGCGTTTATAATTCTCATAAAGAAATATAAATCAAACCCAATTTGATAAAATATATTTGTAAGAATGGGTATATACAAATTATATTCTTTACAGGAGTGATAGCAATGAAATTCAAAAAAGTACTTTCATTGTTGCTCTCTGCAACCATGCTTTTAGGTTCGGCTTCCTTTGCTGCTTCGGCGGCTGAGACTGCCGAGGAAGAGGTTTCCGCCGGCTCTTATGCCAACGGCAGCTTCCTTGAAAACTATGCGCAGAGTGCTTACAATGAAACCGGATTGGGAAGTGTTTATTCCAAGTCCTCAACCACATGGAAAATGTGGTCGCCTAACGCGACCAGCGTAAAGCTTAAGCTTTACAAGACAGGCTCGGATTCTGAGGCAGGCGCAGGTTCTCTCGGCAGCTACAGTATGACGAAGAACTCGTCAACCGGAGTTTGGTCGGTCAAGCTTGACGGTGACTACAAGAGCGTTTATTACACATACGAGGTAACAGCAAAGGGCTTCAACGGCGCAACAGTTACTAACGAAACTCAGGACGTTTATTCTCAGTCAACAGGTGTAAACGGTGCGCGTTCAATGGTAGTTGATCTTGATTCAACCGATCCTGAAGGCTGGGACAGCGACAAGCACGTGCTCTTTGACAACGCCGGAGAAGCTGTTGTTTGGGAGGTTCACGTTCGTGACTTCTCTGCTTCCGCAACATCAGGCGTAAGCGAGGAAAACAGAGGCAAATACCTTGCGTTTGCAGAGGGCGGCACCAAGCTCAACTCAAGTACAAACGCAAACGCTGTTTCAACAGGTATCGACTATCTTGTTCAGGCAGGCGTAAACTGTGTACAGCTCCAGCCTGTATATGACTTTGAGTCTGTTGACGAAACCAAGGGCGGTTCTTCTTCAAACCGTAACTGGGGTTATGATCCGCAGAACTACAATGTTCCCGAGGGCTCATATTCATCAAACGCTTACGACGGTAATGTTAGAATCACTGAGTTTAAGCAGATGATTCAGGCACTCCACGACAGAGGAATCTCTGTTGTAATGGACGTTGTTTACAACCACACTTATAAAACAGAGGGCTCATGCTTTGCAAAATCCGTTCCGGGTTATTACTACAGACAGAGCTCAACAACAGCTTATAACAACGGCTCAGGCTGCGGAAACGAGACTGCTTCCGATAAGCTCATGTTCAGAAAGTACATGATCGATTCATGTAAGTACTGGGCAAGCGAGTATCACATCGATGGCTTCCGTTTTGACCTTATGGGTCTGCATGATGTTGAGACAATGAACAATATCCGTTCTGCTCTCGACGGCTTGTATTCCGACGGCTCAGGCAAAAAGATCCTTATGTACGGCGAGCCTTGGTCGGGCGACGGCAAGAACGGCCTCTGCCCGAACCCCGCGATCCAGTCAAAGGCTTCTTCTCTTAATTCACGCGTTGGCATGTTCTCAGATTCATACCGCGACGCTATCAAGGGAAGCACAGACGGCTCTGACAAGGGCTTTATCCAGGGTAACACAGCAAAGACAGGCACAGTTGTCAGCGGCGTAAAGGGCAAGGGCTTTAATGCTCAGGCTCCTTCTCAGACAATTGCTTATGCCGACGCTCACGATAACCTTATTTTGTGGGATAAGATCGTAAAGAGTAACGGCAGCTCAAGCTGGAACCAGACCTCAGACAGCCTCAAGGGTCAGATGAAGGGCGTAATGGCTTTGCTTCTCACCTCTCAGGGTATTCCGTTTATGACAGCAGGTTCTGAGTTCTGCCGTACCAAGAAGGGCGACTCAAACAGCTATAAATCATCCGACGATATCAATGCTATCGACTGGTCAAGAGTACAGACTTATTCTGACGTGGCAGCTTATTACAAGGGCCTTGCGGAAATCAGAAAGCACTATACTCCTCTCCATACAGCTAGTTTTACAACACCTTCGTTCCAGTCAAGCTCGGGCAACGTTGTTGCATACACCTACTCTAACTCAAGATCGGGCGAGTGGGGCAACATGTGTGTTCTCGTAAACGGCGGTTCACAGACATACAATATCAACCTCAGCGGAAGCAACTGGACAGTTGTTGCAAACCAGACCTCAGCAGGTCTCAAGAGCCTCGGCACAGTTTCCGGCAGCTCCTATGGCATTCCGGCTCACTCTGCCGCTATCCTTGTTCAAAACTTCGGCAACCTCAAGAACGCTGACGCTAAATTCGGCACACTCACGGTTAAGCACGTAGACGACAAGGGCAACACACTCAAGACTTCAACCGCTAAGTACAGAGAAGGCTCAACCTATCGTGCAATGCCTGACTCTACAATTACATTCGACCACTCTCTCCTTAAGACAGAGGGTACGGTTTCCGGCACAGTTGCCGCAAACCAGAACTACAACGTAACATTTACCTACAGCTCCGAAAAGACTCCTTCCGGTTATGTAACCGTAAACTATATCGGACCCGGAAACAAGGTTCTCAGAGAGGCTGACAAGTTCCACCTCCGCAAGGGCGACACATATGACGCTCCCGCAATTGCGATCCAGGGTTATCAGCTTGACACAACCAAGTTCCCTGCAAACACAAAGGGCACCTTTGACAGCTCAGACATCAACATCACATACACCTACAAGAATCTTGATTCAACAACTACAACAGTTCACTACTACAACACCTCTTGGAGCACGATCCGCTGCTATGCTTACGACGACGCAGGCAAAGAGGTAAACGGCAAGTGGGCTTCAGCCGGCACAATGCAGAGCGAAGGCAGCGGCTGGTGGAAATGTACGCTCAATACTCCGAGCGCATATGTAATGTTCCACAACGGCGGCACATCTCAGGAACCCGGTCAGGGCGAATCAGGATATCCTGTAGCAGGTGAAACATGGATTCAGAACAAGCAGGTTACATTTAACTGCAAGGTAATCACAAGCCACATCGACATTAATACAGGTAAGCAGCTTGCAAACGACGTTGTTGATTCAAAGACAAAGACAACCTCTAATACAACCTACACAACCTCTCCTCTTGCAGGCAGAGACGATGTTATCGTTCCCGGAAACGCTACCGGCAACTACAAGGCAGGTGTTACAAACGTAATCTACCTCTACGGCAAGGCACAGTCCGGCGAGAAGGTTCTTATCGGCGACGTTGACGGCGACGGCAGCATCTCAGTTCAGGATACAACACTCATCCAGAAGCACCTTGTAAACCTCACAAAGCTTGAGGGCAGTGCTCTTGCAGCAGCAGATGTTGACGGCGACGGAAGCATTTCCGTTCAGGACGCAACCTGCATCCAGAAGTATCTTGTAAAGATTTCAGGTTCAGGCAAAGCAGGTCAGTATTCGGACGGCACATATGTAACCCCCGAAAGACCTACTACACCTTCACCTGTTTACACAACTCCGGCAACACAGCCTGAAACAACCCCTGTTGAAGAAACAACAGCGAAGCAGACATCCGAAGAAACAACATTCCTCCTTACCGACAACCTCGGTTGGGGTCATGCAAACATTTACGCATGGGACGCTGACGGTACTCCGCTCTGCGGCGAATGGCCGGGTGCGGCTCAGGCTGAAACAACAACAAACGATTTCGGCGAAACTCAGTTTGTCATCCATGTTCCGGCAGGAGCAGTAGGCGTTATCGCTAACAACGGTACAGCTCAGACGAATGATATCACAGACTTTACTCCCACCGGCTACTGGCTCGACGGCACAAAGAACGACCTCGGTCACTACATTGCGACTCCGTACTATTAATAAAAGTCGCTGATCCGAGCTTTCGTATGGCGTCGGCTCCGGCGACGGAACGGCACCTTACGGAAAAGGGTAAAAATTTGCCGACCCGGTAAATTTACCGTAATTAATAATCACGCGGCACTCTCAAAAACGGGAGTGCCGCTTTGCAAAACCGATATAGGTGATCAAAATGCAGTATAATCTACATACACATACGTATAGATGCAATCATGCGGTCGGCGAAGATCGCCAATATGTTGAGGCGGCAATAAAATCCGGAATAAAAGTTCTCGGCTTTTCCGATCACACGCCTCAGTTCTTTAAAAAGGATGGATATTACAGCTTTTTCAGAATGAAGCCGGAGCTTGCGGAGGATTATGCAAAAAGCATTTTATCGCTGAAAAAGGAGTATCAAAACGATATCCAAATTCTTTTTGGCTTTGAGGTGGAATATTATCCCGAATGTTACGGCGAGCTGCGAGAATTTCTCTCTCAGTTTGAGCCTGATTACCTTATAATGGGGCAGCATTTTATCGGTAATGAATATGATGCTGAAGATTACTACGTCAAAGAGAAAAATCGCGGTGATCTGCTTTTGCGGCATTATGTTAATCAAGTTATCGAGGGCTTGGGCACCGGTGATTTTACCTATGTTGCTCACCCTGATATTATGTACTATATCGGCAATTCTGATTTTTATAAGAATGAGATGCGCAGGCTGTGTGAATACGCCTGCGACAACGATATTCCGCTTGAATACAATGTTCAGGGCTTTAAGTACAAAAAGTGTTATCCCAACCCGATTTTTTGGAGAACTGTTAAGGAGACCGGATCAAGTGCGCTTTTGGGAATAGACGCTCACGATCCTGTCGCGCTTAGTGAAATTGAGCTTTATTCTGACTGCTGTTCAAGACTTGCCGGGATAGGAATAACGCCGCTGGAATTTGAGAAAATAAAAATCAGAAAACCCTTCTCAAAAAAATAGGATAACTCAAAAGAGTCCCGCGAATTTATACACGCCGGCTCAAAGCTTTTCAAAGCTTTGAGCCGGCGATTTTTTGTTGTGCTTTTTTAGAGCAAGTTTTGTTTGCTTTGTAAAAACGTGTAAAAAAGCGGAAAAAACGGCACGAATTTTCGGCGATTTTACAGGCGGTATTTTAATGTACATAATGCCTGAAATAATCAGTTATAAAGGATTGTTTTAGGGTATATTCACCCCGATTTTTTCGGTGAAATTGTGGGTAAATAATTTTTTATGGAAAATTTACAAAATAATTTGTGTGAATTCTACATGAAGCATTATTGAAGAAAATACTAAAAAGTGTTAATATATATATGCATAATTTTATAAGGAGGATTTTTATGAAAAAATTCAGACAACTTGTCAGCTTAACGCTTTCAGCTCTGATGACATTCTCCTGCTTTACGGGACTTTCGGCGGTAGGAGTCTCTGCGGCGGAGGAAGATTCAATCGGCAGCTCAAGCGTTGATTTGGCAGGAAACTCGGACTTTTTCCCAAGCACATCCAAGGAGGCTGCTGTCGGTGCTTCCGACGGACTCAACATCACCGCTGAATCCAATCTTTTTCCGGACAGCTTTAAGGCTGTTTCAAAAACAGAGCTCAGCGGCAAGGATAATCTTGTTACGGTTTCGTATTACATCAACACATCAAAGCGTTTGCTCGACTTCGACCTGGAGCTAAGCTTTGATCCTCAAAAGCTCGAATTTACAGAGGATTATAACTTTGACGAGGATTATAACCAGAAAATAATGCCGCAGGTTTCGGGTGATATCGTTATTAACGATTCAACCGAAGGCAAAATAAAATGTAACTTTACATCAACTCAGGCAAAGACCAAGCTTACTAATAACGGCGAGCTTGTTCCGTTTTTGACTGTAACCTTCAAGGCAATCGGCTCAGGTGACACAACGGTTTCTCTTAACATAAAGGATTTCCGTATCTGTGACATCAACAACCGACTTGCAGATCCCGATACAATCGAGTGGGTCGTTCGTGAGGGCAGCGTTCAGACTACGCAAACTCCTGTTTCGTATGCAACGGCAGCATATGCAGGAACCTACACCTCATATTCAGAGCCTGCCGAGCCTGTAACCCAAAAACCGACGCAGGTGCCTACAACAGTTCCGCCTGTTGCAGCGGAGGGCGTTTATGTAGACGCTACCTCAAACCTTTTCCCGGGTCAGGCAAAGTCTTTTTCAGACTCTGATATCCTTCCGTCGGGCGGCTATGTTACAGTAACCTATTTTGCAAACTGCAACAAGAATTTGCTTGACGTTGACTTTGAACTTGAGTATACAGACAGTATTCTTGAATTTACAGAAGCTTATAACTTCACTGAGGACGGCGACCAGAAGATTATGCCTAAGTTGTCCGGCGATGCTGTTGTAAATACAAACACCTCCGGCAGAGTTCTTTTTAATTTCTCATCTACTCTGGCAAAGACCAAGCTTACAGACAACGGAAGCGCGGTTCCGTTTGTTTCGGCAGTATTCAAGGTTCGCAAAGCAGGTAATGCAATAGTAAATCTGAATGTCAAGGATCTTCGTATTTGCGACGTTAAAAACCGCATTGCAGACCCCGATACAATAGAGTGGGTGGTTCGTGAAGGCAATGCTCAGAACACTCAGACTCAGTTTGTTACTTCTACAACAATCGCTCCCGGCGTTGGCGCAGAGCTTCCCGAATCTCAGACAACTATTCCTAATCCGGTAACCCAGCCTGCTCCAACAACACTTCCGGAAGTTGTCGGCAGTAACTTGTATGTAAAAGCTAATTCTAATCTTTTCCAAGGTACAGAAAGAACTGTTTCTCAGCAGGAACTGACAGAAAATAATAATTATGTGACAGTTACATATTTTGTAAACTGTGAAAAGCGTCTGCTTGACTTCGACTTTGAACTCGAATTCGACCCAACAGTGCTTCAGTTTACAGAAGAATATAACTTTAACGAGGACTACGACCAGCAGTTTATACCTCAGGTATCAGGCGACGTTGTTATTAACGACTCAACCGCCGGCAAGGTTAAATGCAACTTCTCATCAACTCAGGCAAAGACATTGCTTACAGACAACGGCAGCGCTGTTCC
Organism: uncultured Ruminococcus sp.; assembly: GCA_905233145.1. Taxonomy (GTDB): domain Bacteria; phylum Bacillota; class Clostridia; order Oscillospirales; family Acutalibacteraceae; genus Ruminococcoides. Next base: position 13,545 of record CAJODI010000026.1, read on the forward strand.
GTTTGTAAAAGCAACCTTTAAGGTTCTCAAGCAAGGCAACACAACAGTAAACCTTAATGTCAAGGATTTCCGTATTTGCGGCGTCAAAAACCGCGTTGCGGATCCCGATACAATTGAATGGGTAGTTCGTGAGGGCAGTGTACAGAGCACACAGACTGCATTTGACACAAGCGCGGCTATCACACCGGGCGTAGCTTCCGGCGAGCCTGTAACAACTCCTAATGTTACAACAAAGCCAAACGTTACAACAAAACCGATTGTTACAGATCCTGTTGCGGACGGAATGTTCATCAAGGCAACTTCAAACCTTTTCCCTGAAACAACAAAAACAATATCACAGCAAGAATTGCTTGCAAACAATAATTATGTGACAGTAACTTATTTTGTAAACTGCGAGAAGCGTCTGCTTGACTTCGACTTTGAACTCGAATTTGACCCGACAGTGCTTCAGTTTACAGAAGAATATAACTTCAACGAGGACTACGACCAGCAGTTTATACCTCAGGTATCAGGCGACGTTGTTATCAACGACTCAACCGCCGGTAAAGTTAAATGCAACTTCTCATCAACCCAGGCAAAGACAAAGCTTTCAGAAAACGGAAACGAGGTTCCGTTTGTAAAAGCAACCTTCAAGGTTCTCAAGGAAGGCAACACAACAGTAAATCTCAATGTCAAGGATTTCCGTATTTGCGACCTTAAGGACCGTGCAGCAGATCCCGACTCAATCGAGTGGATCGTTCGCGAGAGCGTTTATCAGTCAGAGCACCCGACAACATTCGGCACAAACACAGTTATTACAGTAGGTGGTTCAACAGACGAGCCTGTGACCGTGCCTGCCGAAACAACAAGCTCAACAGATCCGGTTATTGACGACGGAACAATCTATGTTGTTGCCGGAACAGCAAATATGCTGGGCTCCAACTGGGACGGTTCAATCGACACAGGCAACGATATGCAGAGACAGGGCAACGTTTATGTTCGCACCTTCCCGAATGTTGACTGCGTTGACGAAGAAATCCAGATCAAGATCGTTGCCAACAAAGACGGTGAACAGACTTGGATCGGCGATGAAAACAATCAGAACATTTGCTTCAAGGTAACAAAGGTTACCAATGTTACAGTAACCTTTGACCCTGCAACAAGCAAGATTACTGTTTCAGGCGACGGCGTACAGATGATCACCGAGCTTGAAATCAAATCCATTAGAGTTGCCGGCGCGGCAGACGACGCAAAGGGCGAATGGCTCCACGGCATTTCATGGGCTCCCGCAGCTGACGAGAACCTTATGGAGAAAATTGCAGACGGCGTATATCAGATCAGATTCAACGACCTCCCGGAAGAAATGGGTTACGAGTTCAAGGTTGCCGCAAACGGAAGCTGGAACGCAAACTGGGGCTTTGACAGCGATAACGTTCAGTTTGAATTCAACAAGCCTCTCCCGGCACAGTATAACGGCGGAAACTTTGTATTTGATCTTGACGAAGAATCGGATATCATTATCACAATCGACCTCAGAAACTTCGTATACGCAACAAAGGAAGGCGCGACAATCACAATCGCAACAACAGACGCACCTATTCCTACAACCAAGCCTGTTGAGCAGACTACGATCAAGCCTGTTCCAACAACAGTAAAGCCGGTTCCTACAACCAAGCCCGTACCTACAACAGTAAAGCCTGCCCCAACAACAGTGCCGGCTGCCGACGGACTGGTTATCAAGGCAAATTCAAACCTCTTCCCGGAGACAACAAAGGCGTTCTCAAAGGCAGAGCTGACTGCAAACAACAACTATGTAACAGTAACATATTTTGTAAACTGCAATAAGCGTTTGCTCGACTTTGACTTTGAGCTTGAATTCGATCCAACAGTTCTTCAGTTTACAGAGGAATATAACTACAACGATGATTATGATCAGCAGTTTATCCCACAGGTTACAGGCGATATTGTAATAAACGACACAACTCCCGGCAAGCTCAAATGTAACTTTGCTTCAACTCAGGCAAAGACAAAGCTTACAAACAACGGTGAGGAAGTTCCGTTTGTTAAGGTAACATTCAAGGTTCTGAGCATGGGCAAAAACACAACTGTTGACCTCAAGGTTAAGGACTTCCGTATTTGCGACATAAAGGAGCGCGTTGCTGACACCAATACAATTGAATGGATCGTTCGCGAGAGCGTATATCAGTCAACTCATCCGACTCCTTTCGGAACACGTACACTTATCACAGCCGGCACAGAATCAGTTGAACCTACTACAGCAAAGGTAACAACACAGCCTACAACTGCAAAAGTTACAACACAGCCGACTACTGCTAAGCCGACTCAGCCTACAACCGCAAAACCAACACAGCCTACAACAGTTCAGGAAACAACAATTCCGCCAATCACAAACGACAAGCTTTACTTTGAGGTTCCCACTGAGATCTGGGGTCAGCCCAAATGGAATTCAAAGCACACCAAGGCTGCGGTTTACTGCCACGTTGAGAGCATCTACAACGACGATGATTATCCGGTTCAGCCCTTCGCTTCAATCGGAGAAAGATGTCAGCATGTTTACGACAACGTGTTCTCATTCGATCCCGGCGCAATAAAGGATAACGCGGACTACACCCTTGTGCTTGCAATTGAAAACACAGATTCATACATCAAGCGCACCTGTGAGGTCACCTTTAACAAGGATTGCCTCGGAGATACATTAAAGGTTACAGACGAAAAGCGTATGAACCTTGAGATCCAGCAGAACTCAGATTATCTCGCAAATTGGCAGAAGCCTGCAAACAGCGCAAAATACGGTCCTCTCAATATCATCAATCAGCTCGGCGATTTCACAGGAGGAGCACTCCCCGTGAATATGCCTAAGGAAAAGCTTATTACTTCCAATCTTTATGAGTATGCGTTTAGAGAGAACGCAAACGCTGAGTTCTTCACAACAGAGAAGCTCAACGCTATGGAAGAAGCTCTCGGCGTAACCGCACAGAGCGTATATGATTCCTACGCTGCAGAGTATGCAGACGTAATCGCAGAAAAGACTGCAAGCGGAGAGCTCAAGGACACCTACAACACAATCAACAACACACCGATATTCTTAGTTCCGACTCTTGAAAGAGTTGCCGAAAGACTTGGACTTGAAGTTCACGTTGATCCGCCCACACCCGAGGATACAAAGATTTACTTTGCTATTCCCGAATCATGGGGCAGTGTAAAATGGAATACAAAGCACACAAAGGCAGCGGTTTACTGCCATATGTACAGGGTTTATAACGGCCCCGAGCTCAAGAGCTTCACATTTGCTACTGCAAGCGAGAGATGCGAATTTGAGCATGACAACATCTTCTCGTTCGACACAACAGCGTACGGAGATATAGTTCCGGGCGCGGATTATGTTGTAATTCTCGCGGTTGACAACGTTAGCGGCGTTCGTCACCAGACCTGCGATATTACAATGAGCTTTGACTGTCTCGGTGATACACTTACTCCAACCGAGGAAACCAGAACAAACAGTATGGATTCTCAGAAGCAGGACTACCTTGCTGTATGGAGCAAGCCTTTGAATGCCGAAAGATTCGGAGCTATGAACCTTATTGACTCGCTCGGAAATCTCCTCGGCGGCAAATTCCCGTATTATATGCCGAGAGCAAAGCTTATTGCCGACAGACTCTATGACCCGGCGTTCAAGATGAAGACTAACGCAAAGTACTTTACAACCCAGCGTCTTAACGAGCTGGAGTCCGAGCTTGGCGTAACTGCAAGAGAGGTTTATGACCAGTATGTAATCACATACAAGGATTTGCTCGATGAGAAGATCGCGGACGGAACACTTGTTGACAAATACGACAGCGAAGGCAATGCCGAGTATCTTGTTCCGACGCTTGAAAGAGTAGCAGAAAGACTTGGAATCACAGTCTGACAGCCATGCTTCTCAGAAGCAACCCTTTGAACAATTATCGCAGAGGGCAGCGGCATAAATAACAACTAAAACAGAGCCGGAGGCAGACCGCTTCCGGCTCTGATGCTTTAATTAGTGTGGAGTGTGGAGTTTGAAGTGTGGAGTTATTGTCGTGAAGAAAAAATATATCTATGAAATATGCTTGTTCCCGATGGTATTTATACTAATCTCAGATAAAAAGTGGACAAAGATTTGCGAGGATATTTTTCGCAAGACGAGGCGAAGGACGCCGCAAGGCTGTCGCCTTGCAAGGACAAAGATTGTCTATTTTTTATTTGAGTTTAGTATTATATTTGCTTGACATAATTTTACCGTAGGGGCACACCCGCGTGTGCGCCCTTGGAACAAACGTTGGCTTATACATCCGAATCATGCGCCCGATTCAAAAAAATTTTAATTATATATTGATTTTATAACGATTTTATGTTATAATATGATAGTTGCAAGTAGTCATTGCGTACAAATAAGCGAGCGGCAGGCCCTGTGCGATTGGAACCTGTGAACCATGTCAGGCGGGGAACCGAGCAGCATTAATCAGTTTTTCTGATGCGATACAGCAAGTCTGTCGTTCACTTATTTGCACGATCGCCGCACGACGGCTGACGGCTTGCAATTTTTTTAACGGTTGTCGTATTTTGAGATTGCGAGGTGAAGATTGTGTATCAGGTGCTTTATCGCAAATGGAGACCGCAGCACTTTGATGACGTTTCGGGACAGGAGCATATCACCGCCACGCTCAAAAAAGAGGTTGCAGAAAACAGGCTCAACCATGCTTATCTTTTTACTGGATCACGCGGCACCGGAAAAACAACCTGCGCAAAAATCCTTTCAAAGGCAGCCAACTGCCTTAACCCTCAAAACGGAAACCCGTGCGGTGAATGTGAAATCTGCCGCGATATGGAAAACGGCAGCATTACAGATATTGTTGAGATGGACGCGGCTTCAAACCGCAAAATTGACAATATTCGTGATATTATCGAAGAGGTTCAGTTCAAACCTGCTCGCTGTAAATACAGGGTATATATTATCGACGAGGTTCATATGCTCACAACAGAGGCGTTCAACGCTCTGCTCAAAACTCTTGAGGAGCCGCCCTCGCACGTTTTGTTTATCCTTGCCACAACCGAGGTACACAAGCTTCCTCAAACAATACTATCGCGCTGCCAAAGGTTTGATTTTCACAGAATACCTCCGCGCGATATCGCTGCCCGGCTTCTTTATGTTGCCGAACAAGAGGGAGTTTTGCTGCATGATAGTGCGGCAATGCTTGCCGCTTCTGTTGCTGATGGAGCTCTGCGCGACGCTCTTTCGCTGCTCGACAGGTGTATTGCAATCAGCTCCGACATCGACGAATATGTTGTAAGAAATGCGGCAGGGCTTGCTGACAAAGAGTATCTTTACGAGCTTGCCGCTTGCGTGATTAATAAAAACACGGCAAAATCACTTGAAATAATCGACAGACTCTACTCCGAATCAAAGGATATGTCAAGGCTCTGCGATGAACTGATAGCGCATTTCAGAGCGTTGATGCTGATAAAGTCCGTGAGAAACCCTCGTGATATTTTGGTTATATCGGAATCTGAGCTTGAAAAATCACAAACTCAGGCTGATTACCTTTCGCTGGCGGATATAGTCTATTTTATGGATGTTCTCTCACGAGCCTATGGGCGAATGGGGCGAGGAACCGGCGACAGAACAGAGCTTGAAATGGCAATGGTCAAGCTGTCCGCTCCGGAGCTTGACGCCACAAGTGAGGCTATAGCAGCAAGAGTCACCGCGCTTGAAAGAGCAGTCAAAAACGGAATTGCTATTAGCGCACAACCTCAAGGCATTGAGGTCGAAGCTGTCAGCAAGCTTGAAAAAACAACTGCGGCTGCTCAGAAATTGCCGGAACAAAAGTCAGGTGTCACTTCCGAAGCTTTTACCGACAGCGCAAACGAACAGAAGCCTGCGCCTGAACCTTACCGGCATCACGAGCCTGAGCCGAGGGCAGAGATCCATTCCGCTCCACCGGCTCCTGAGCCAAAACCTCAGCCTCCAAGGCAGAGCGCGCCGAATCTTGACGAAATCTACAGGAACGCAAAGCCATTTCCTCAGTGGATCGAGGTTGTTAATAACATCAGACCAATTTCAAAGTCAACGGCTGCCGCTTTTACGGGTTCTTTGGCTTATGAAAGCGGCGACTATCTTTTGATTGACGTGAACAACGAAACCGCCTTTGATCTGCTGAAAAACAGCAGCAAGAGGGACGAGGTTCGCCGGGCTATCAGAGAAACCACAGGCAGAGTTTTCAGACTCGGACCATACAAAAAGCCTTCCGAAGTTCAAAAGAGCGAGGATAAGCTCGATACCTTTAAAAATTTGGTAAAGGACAGCGGAATTGAAATAACAGAGGAATAAGAATCCTCATAATTAAAACTGAAAGGATGTAAAATAATATGAAAGCAAGAATACCAAAGGGATACAGCGGCGGCGGTTCGCCAAACAACATTCAGCAGCTTGCCCGTCAGGCGCAAAAGCTTCAGGACGATATGGAAGCGGCTTCCGCGGAGCTCGAAGCAAAGGAATATGATGCCACAGCCGGCGGCGGTGCGGTCAAGGTTACCGTAACAGGCAAGATGGAGCTGACTAAGGTTGAGATTTCTCCTGAGGTTGTTGACCCTGAGGATGTTGAAATGCTCTCAGACTTGATTATGGCAGCTGCTAATGAGGCTCTCAGAACAGCCTCAAAGGAAAAGGAAGAAAAGATGGAGAATATCTCCGGCGGACTCAGTATTCCGGGAATGTTCTGATTATGGCTCAGTATAACGTTGCTCCGCTGGAAAATCTGGTGGAGCAGTTTGAAAAAATGCCGGGCATTGGCCACAAAACCGCCCAGCGGCTTGCATATTATGTTTTGAATCTGTCAAAAATTCAAGCGGAAGAGCTTGCTTCTGCGGTGCTCGACGCTCATACCAAGATCCATTACTGCAAACAATGCTGTAATCTGACAGATAAAGAGCTTTGTCCGGTTTGCGCGAGCCCCACAAGAGACAGCGGAACGATTTGTGTGGTAGAAACTCCGCGCGATGCAACAGCGGTTGAAAACACACGCGAATACAAGGGAGTCTACCATGTGCTGCACGGCGCGATTTCTCCGCTTAACGACATAGGTCCTGACAACCTCACTATAAAGCAGCTTGTTGCAAGGCTTTCGGACGATACGGTGAATGAGGTAATAATGGCGACAAATCCGACCGTAGAGGGCGACGCTACCGCTCTTTATATCTCAAAGCTGTTGAAGCCCATGGGGGTAAAGGTGACGAGACTTGCATATGGAATTCCGGTTGGCGGAGACCTTGAATACGCTGATGAATACACGCTTGCAAAAGCTCTGGAAGGCAGGAATGAAATCTGATGGCATCGCTAAAAACAATTGCTCAAAACAAAAAGGCCCGCCACGACTACTTTGTTGAGGAGACATACGAGGCAGGCATAGAGCTTTGCGGCACAGAGGTCAAATCTGTCAGAGGCGGCAGGGTGAATTTAAAGGATAGCTGGTGCTCAATAGTGGACGGCGAAATTTTTGTCAACGGAATGCACATTTCCCCATATGAGCACGGCAATATTTTTAACCGCGATCCAATGCGTGTGCGCAGGCTTTTGATGCACAAAAAAGAGATAAACCGTCTGTATGGTTTGATCAAGCAGACGGGCTATTCTCTGATTCCGATAAGCTTGTATTTCAAGGACAGCAGGGTTAAGCTTCAGGTAGGCTTGTGCAAGGGCAAAAAGCTATACGACAAGCGAGAGGATATGGCGCGGCGCAGCGCAAAGCGAGATATCGAACGCGCGATCAAGGAGCAGAACAGGTAAGCTTTGGCGACGCGCGGAGAATATTTTTTCATAAGCGACAAAATAAATATGGGGGTGTAAAGGTTTCGACGGGGATTGCGAGCCTTGATAAGCGAGTGGCGGTGCGGAACCGCCTAAAAATCCGCAACTTAAAAATAACTGACAAAAATACAGTTGCTTTAGCAGCTTAATGCTGCTCGTTCCTGCCGGGAGGACCACGACCCGGCAAGGGGCGTCGATTAGTGGTAAAGGTGAACAGGGAATTGCTCCGAGCCCTGTCACAGCTTAGGAGCTGCCAAACCGCGCAGCCTGTCGATGGGCGTCGCGGCAAGGGAGATTAAAAACACCGACTGCACTCGGAGAAGGTCTTGGTAAACGATTTTCGGACAGGGGTTCGACTCCCCTCACCTCCACCAAACAAGTATTGGATGAACACCTACTTTTTCAGCGGCGGATTCGCCGTGAAATGTGTTCTCTGATACAACAATAGAACGCCGTTTCAGTGTAAAAGCTGGAACGGCGTTTTTCTATACATTCAGAGAGTAATAAAGCTTAATTATGATATCGAGAATTATTAATCTTATCTATCATAACATTGCAAAAACTATTTGCAGATAGCTTGTCTATTTCTTTTTCAATTTTTTGCTTTTTGATTTCTATCTTTTCTCTTTCAGTAGTGTCTTCAATTTGTGAAAGCTCTTGTGATAATATGTCATATCGATAATGCAAATCTTTTTCTTTTTTTTCTAAGAATTCTGGCGTTCTCATACTAATTGGTTCATCAGGATTAAAATCAACACAATAACTATCCCAAATGGTTAAATATTTTTCTAAATACATAGCAATTATATGTGCGGTATACATCAATAGATTGGCACAATTCCAATCGAAAATATTCCTTCCGTATTTTTTCTTGACCTTTAAATCGAATAAGGAATCACAGGCTAAATATCCAAAAAGTTTCCTTTCTCCTTCCACGCATGAATGTATTGTGCATGTTACGCCAGAATTGTAGTTTTCATAAAAGGACACCGTTTCATTTTGATATAAACCTTGTTCTAAGTGTTGTTTCTCTATAAAATTAAATATATAGTATTCTTTTTCTATACTCATTGCAAAATCAGAATTTTTATCTATAGAGAAGCTTTTTTGCCATGTTTCCATCCTTTTTTTGCTATTATAAGTTCTATTATCCCTAAATGCAGTAAAAACACGAACTTTCTTTTTATCAATTTGATTGTAGAAAGTAGGCTCGTTTAATTGTTTAACTGTAACAGAAATATTGCTTGAACAATTTTTGGTTAAGATATATTCTTCTAAACTTCTTCGAAGAATTATTGTAATATTGCCCAAAAAACGATTGTAGTCATCGATTAGTGTATCTCTGAAGGTAAAGAATTCCTTTGTCCTTTCAATTTTGACATGATCAAATATTTTGTTTTTTGCATTATCATCTAATTCTTCGTACTCTTTTTTCTTTTCGTCTGAACATAACTGACCGTTTAGTTCATTTAATCTCATATTGTTTCCTAAATAACTTTTTATTCTTAAACTTAGCGTATCAGTGCAATCTTTAAAAGTGGTTACAATTGATTTATTATTCTCAAAAATGATTCTATTTGCATTAGTCAATCGTTCTATCTCATTTATTTTTTCGTTAACTTTAATTAATTTGGACTTATCATTAAAAACAGAAAAAATAGAATAAATAATAGAAAGAATTAAAAATATTTCAGCAGCAAGTAAAACAAAAAAGACTATGGTTGTACTCACGTCTTTGTTGCCGTTTGTTATTATTCCTACTATGGATAATATCAATCCAAAAGAGTTAAATATTAACGATAAAGTTGTTCCAATTGTTTTATACCATTTTCTTATAAAGATTTTCACAACACTACCACCCTTCATAACTTTTATTATATTGTACCATTATTTTGACTTCTTTACAATAAAAGACATTTACAAAAAACATATACGCTAATTGTACAATATGCAACAAAATTTTCATACATTTTTGTGAACAAATGCGTTTGTGATATTTCTAATGTAAAATACCAATTGATTCTAATAGTTAACAAGAAATTGAATCACACATTCGATTTATCCTTGTCTTTGATATACAATAATGCTACCAAATTCAAAGGAGGATAAACGAATGAAAAAGTACAAGTATGATGAAAGCAAGGGACTGTTGTATGAGTTGAAAGGAGACTATTATCTGCCTTGTCTGACTGTACCTGAACAGGATGTACGTCCTATCGGAATATGGGGACAGCGAAGAGAGAAGTATTTGCGCCGTCATCGTAAAATTCTTTATACCAACCTACTCACTTCCTGCAAGTTGCACGCTCACCTTGCCGACATCAATGAAGAAGCTACTGAGATGTTCGACAGGCTTGTGGAACAGATGGCAAAACAGGAAGGTATCACTGAGCAGCTTAAAGCAGATGATATGCTTGAATGGGTAAGGGGTATGAACAACATTCAAAACAAAGCAAGAGAAATCGTAAATACAGAGTTGATTTTTAACTGATGTGCAATTCCGCCAAGTGGGAGAATCTCCTGCTTGGCGGAAAATTTTTTGTGATATTTTTATGTTTTAAGGCATTGTAATTATGAAGAGCTTTTCAAAACAGTGAAATAGAAGTATAATTGTTTATGTGTTATACCGTAGATGGGAGTGATTATTTTGGACTCTTCCGAATTCAATAGAATAGTTGAAAAATATATCGATGTTGTATTCCGTTCAGCGTTGAGCTTTTGTAAACATAAAAGCGATGCAGAGGATATAACTCAAAATACATTTATAAAGCTACTAAAATGTGAGGTCGACTTTGAAAGCGACGGCCATATTAGAAAATGGTTGATCAGAGTTGCAGCGAATGAGAGCAAATCACTATGGCGTTCTTTTTGGTACAAAAGAGTTATTTCATTCAATGACTTGGATCATGAACCTGAGCACATAGAACCTATAAAAAGCGACATCTTCGCCGAGGTTATGAAACTTCCAACGAAATATAGCTCTGTTTTACACTTGTATTATTATGAAGGTTATCAGTGTGATGAAATTGCAGCTATTCTCGGGATATCGGAGAGTAATGTACAAACAAGGCTAATGAGAGCAAGAAAAATGTTAAAAGATAAACTTGGGGAGGCGTGGATATGAGTGATTACAAAAATACATACGAGCTTTATCAAAGTGTACTTGATGAAGTTCACGCTCCTGATCATCTCACACAAAGGATAAAATCAATGGATACCGAACACCTGACAAAGAGAAAGAATAAACATATATTAGCAGTTGCAGTGTGTTTAGCAATTGTGATGATTGTTGTTGCAGTCGCAGTTGGAAAAGGAACTGATTTGTTTAATCAAGTAAGCGTAAGCACTAATAGTCAAGCTGTTAGATACTCATATGATAATAAAAAGCTGCTGATGATTTGCAGAATGGACATCAGTCCAAACGCAAATAACAACGATAACATAAATACTGAAGAATATGATATCAATGAATTACGGAGTCAGGTCGGAACAGGGATTTTTGGCGTGAATTACGCTGACGATGAAAAGGTAGTAATAACCACAGGTAAAGGTGTGTTTGTCTATAACTATAAAACAAATAATATGATTAATACTTTTGATCTTGATAGAATTGGAATATCAGGGTTTAACCAAGGAGATATGGCGTCGTATATTCGTGTTGATAGAAGCGGTGAATATGCTATCATAGAATCATCTGATAATTGGGGTGATATTGATAGAGTTGTGGAGTATCATATTTTGTTTTTCAAAAGTGGTGAAGTAAAAAGGATTGAATATTCTGAAATACCAAAGGACTTTTCAAAATTTGAAACTGAGTCAATGAAATATCACCATAAGAGTGATTCAGATAAAGATTTTGATATGCCATATTCTTTGCCGAGTACGATTACTGCGTCATATATTAATTCAAATGGAGAGAGTATAACTTTTTATACTAATATAGAACGTGGCTCAGACAATAAAGTTATTGTAGGAAACACCGATCTTGTTATTGTATCACCTGACAGAAGTTATACAACACAAAAAATCTTCGGGTGCATTTTCCCGGAATTCAACAACTAAATAGATATACAGCGGCGGCAGAAAAAGTCTTGCTGCCGTTTTTTCTATCTGTATTCTATGTTATAATAATTATTATAAAAAGCATGCAACCAAATCGATTTTTTGGGTGGTAGTATAGTGTAAGGGCTCTTAATTTAAAAAAGGAGGTGGAACAGTGGAAGATAAAGATATTGTTGATTTGTATTGGGAGCGAGATGAAAAAGCAATTTCGGAAACCGCTGAGAAATACGGTCGTTATTGCTATTCAATCGCATATAATATACTTTCCGATACTGAGGACGCAGAGGAAAGTGTCAATGATACATACCTAAACGCTTGGAACAGTATGCCCCCTCATCGACCAGCTGTGCTTTCTACTTTTATCGGTAAAATCACTCGCTTTATAAGTTTGAAAAAATGGCGAGACAAACGAACACAAAAACGAGGCGGAGGGAATATTGACTTTGTCTATGAAGAATTATCTGAGTGCATTCCTGCTAAATCAACCGTTGAAGAAAAACTTGAAAACAAGGAGATTGCAATGCTGATAGACAGTTTTTTGGAAACGCTTCCTGTATGTGAACAGAGTGTTTTTGTGTGTAGATATTGGTATTTCGACAGTATTTCAGCTATTGCAAAACAATTCGGGTTTAGTGAAAGCAAAGTGAAAACTATTTTATACCGAACTCGAAAAAAGCTACGATCCAAACTTTTAGAAGAAGGTGTTGTAATTGAAAACTGATTTGCTGATTGACGCCATCGGCGAGATTGATGATGATAAGATAATAAATGCAAAGTTGTTTACAGTAAAAACTAAAAAGAAATCTTTTAAGAAAAGTATTGTTATTGCGGTAGCAGTTATACTCTGTATAACAATAACAGTACCTGTGCTTGCTATAACGGTGAATCCCATATATGAATTAGTGTATCAGATATCACCCGGTCTGGCGCAAATGCTGAAACCTGTTCAGATGTCCTGTGAGGATAACGGGATTAAGATGGAAGTGGTATCCGCTGCCGTATATGAAAATGAAGCGGCAATCTATATTTCGTTACAGGATTTGACAGATCAGAACAGAATAGATGAAACTACAGACTTATTTGACAGTTATTATATTAACCGAGGCTTCGACTCGTTCGCATCTTGCCAGATAGTATCTTTTGATAAAGAAACAAATACGGCTACATTTCTAATCAATATTACTCAGGCGAATGACAGAGAAATCGGAGGTAATAAAATCACATTCGGTTTCAGAGAGTTCATCAGCAAAAAAAGCAAATTTGAGGGCGAGTTATTAGAACTGGATTTAAGCAAAGCTGTCGAGGTGAAAGATACATTTACACCGGAGTGGTTCAGAGGAGCCAGTGGAACAGATTTAGATCTTGACGCTCTTGCTGATACAAAGTGTTTAGTTCCTGTGGATGGAGGTATTGTTTCTCCTGTTGATGGCATAACTGTAACAAATATGGGCTTTATAGACGACAAGCTTCATATCCAAGTGTATTATGAGGATATCATGAATTTTGATAATCATGGATATATAACGTTGTATGATAAAAACGGAAATAAAGCTGAATACTTTGATGTGTCATTTTTTGACGATGAGAGAATTGGCAGTTATGACGAGATTATTTATGATATAACGCCGGACGAAATCACTAACTATACTGCTTTCGGAAAGTTTGTCACTTGTAGTAATAAAACAGAAGGCTTTTGGCAAGTAACATTTCCTTTGGAGGATACTAACTAGGATTTTGTAGATGAGTTAGAAACCCAGTTTAAATATTTTTTTAATTCTTGGACAAAAAAGCCATAGGTTGAAAATAGTTCACTCATTTTCGCCCTATGGCTTTTTTTATTTCCTATAAAGAAGAGTAGCATCAGTCGCTTTCCATTTATCCAAAGATAGTTTATCAACCTGGGATAAAAAGTCTATAACATCATCAACCAGATTAATAAATAAAAGCGCAAATTGAGTATATTCGGTTACACCCATATTTGAATTATAATTATATGTTTTATTATCGTAATTCAACGTTAATCCTCTTGTGTTTGCATGAGCTATATCATTTCTTGCTTCCCAAATAGAATCAATTCTGTTATTAATGGAATCTTTCCATAACTCATCGGGTAATGATAAAAGCTTTATATACTTTTTTAGCTTATTTTTCCATAGTTCACCAGAGCATATGTGTTCTGAAAGATTTAATATATACTTTAGTCGTATTTCCTCAATATCCTTACAATCTACAATATCCTTTGGATTAATGGTAAACTTGCTTTCAATCAACCCTTTTTTCAATAGAGTATAATTCCGCATCATATTAAGCCTAATGCTATCTTTTAAAAAGAATTCTAAAGTAGATGAAAAAGAGATAATAAGGTTTTTTATTGAACTATAATATATCTCTCCTACAAAAAAATCAGGTTCGTCTTTTAGCCTACTATGTATTGGATGAATAGACTCTATTTCATCAAAATACTCTTCTTTAGAAATTTTTTCTCCCCATTCCAAACAATTTTTTGCGTCTATTTGTGCATTAATAAGTGCTTGTAGTTTAAGACCACTAAAAGTTGATATTAATCTGGCGATACAAGCTGAAATCATTCTTTTGCAACCTCCAATCACTTTTTATAATATGACCAAGTTGATTAAGCAAAACGGTCAAATAATAATTTACTACTATTTATTAGCTTTCGTCATACTTTGATTCAAATTCATTATGTGTTTCATCGTTTCAATCCTTCTCATAAAATACGATCGTCATTTTGTCACTGATGATCTCTGTTATGCCGGTCTGATGATAGCCGAGTTTTTCATACAGATAGCAGTTGCCTTTTTCCTGCAAGATTGTGTCGAGCTTCCAGTGATTCTTGCCGTGAATCCTCTCCGCTTCTGCGATTGCCTGCTGAGCGTAGCCTTTATTGCGGTGTTCCGGCATAATGAAGATCGGCGATATTCTTTTTCGGGTAACACCGTCTTTATGATCCACCACACGGATAACGCCGACTTTTTCGTTATCAGCCGTTATAAAATAATAGGTTGTTTCGTGCTGATTAAAGCGAAATAAAATATCCTCGTAGTTTTCTGTTGCAGGACTTGTTTCCGTATCCTGATACTTTTCGTAGAGTTCTGCAAAGGCTTCTTTCTGCATTTGCAGAATCGTGTTTATATATTCAAATTTTGCTTTGTCTAACGTTATGATAAGTCCCTCATTCCTTCCCGTCTAACCAATTACCTATATCAATAATCTGTATTCCCTCGTACTGATAGGTTTCGTGGCGTGTTCTGGCGATCAGGATCTTCGGATATGCGTCTTTGATTTTCAGCAGCGGATCGACTTCTCTTTGGAAGGTATCTGGACTGCTGATATTATCCGAGACCTGAATATAGGTTCATCACGGAAATTTGTGGGATGAACGAACAGAAGGGATAGACAGATAACGAATCAAGGTAAAGAAGAAGTCATCATCCCGGTAACCGTAACC
>CAJODI010000027.1 GCA_905233145.1 uncultured Ruminococcus sp.
AGATTTTTCGTCAGAATGTTCAAATAATCAGTTCGCATACTGACGTATGGGGACTGATTTTTGGGCAGTCTGACGGAATAATATGCAAGCAAGGCGTGCACCGCGAATTGTGCGGTGTTGCCTTAAAAGCTTTAGCTTTCAGGTTCCTTATATGTCAATACTAATATTATAACTATAATTTTAAGAGATTTCAACTGTATTTTTGCTGTTTTACTGTGACAAAATAGCCAAAGCCGGTGTAATATGAAATATTCGGGACCTGTGCCTGGGTATTATAATATATTTTCACCAAAAAATAAAAAAATTTTGATTTACTACTTTATTTTTTCTTTTTTTTATTGTACAATATATAAGAATAGACGGATTTATATATTGGTTATATAATTGAACCGGCAGCTTTCGGTTTAATCAGTGGTTTTAGAGGTGAATATTTTGAGCAGCGATAAGTATAATGATATGTTTGTTGCGGACGAGGGTATGGTAGATATTTCGGGTAACGCGTCGCGTCCCTCAAAGGGAGGCAGCCACCGCTATTCGTCAAATAAATCCGCCAAAGCTTCCTCCGGCGCCAAAAGCAAAATATTCGCCGGCAAAAAGAAAATCATTATCATTTCTTCTGTTGCGGCGGCTTTGATTATCGGCGGCACCGTTACCGGCTTCTGCCTTTTTTCCAATCAGCAAAAGCCTCCGGTTGCAGCCGCGGTGGTTGAGAAGCCCACCGATCCGCCTGAGTTCACCTTTGCCGAGGGCGCAAAGGTTTCGGGAATCTCGGTTGCCGGCAAAACCTTCAAGCAGGCGCAGTCGCTTTTGGAGCTGAATTCCAAGAGCTTTATCGATCCGATCAAAATTACGGTTGAGGCTGACGGAGATGTGACTGAGCTTACTCAGGAGGATTTTGATTACACCTTTAATATTGAAGACGTGCTCAAGGAGCTGAAAAAAGACAACGAAAACGGAGTCAAGGGCACCTCGGAAAAGCCGCTTACATATGAGGTTGCCGCAAAGCCGACCGGCGATTCGATTATCAAGAACACCAAGGCTATTCAGGATTCAATCGACGAAGAAGCCCAAAATGCCAGAGTTACTGATTTTCACCCTTATTCCGAAGACAGGTTTGAGTATGAAGAAGCCAAGAACGGCAGAGAGCTTGATTCAAAGGATTTGGAACAGAAAATCACCGAGGCTGTTCACAGCGGACTGAGCACCGTTGAAATCGAGGCAGTTGTAAACCCGATTGAACCTGATATTCACATTGAAGATATCAAAAACAACGTTCAAAAGCTCGCTTCATATGAGACATATTCCACCAACACTGCCGCCGGCACGAACAACATGAAGGTTGCGCTTGATTCCTGCAGCGGTTCAATTATTGATCCGGGTGAGGTTTGGTCTTTTAACGACTGTACCGGTAACTCTAACCTTGAATCACTCGGCTATCAGTCGGCTCATGTTATTGAAAACGGCAAGCTGACCGACGGTATCGGCGGAGGTATTTGTCAGGCAAGCACAACAATATACAACGCGGCAATCCGCGCCAATATGGAAATTGAAGAACGCTATTGCCACAAGTGGGCGTCAACCTACTGTCCGGCAGGTCTTGATGCGACGATTGATTATCCAAACCTTGACCTCAAACTTTCAAATCCGACTGATTATCAGATGTTTTTGGAGTGCAAGGTTGTCGGCTCAACGCTCTACGCTTCGGTTTGGGGTGTTAAGAACGGTAATTATGACGAAATAAAGACCTCCAACGAGCTGGGTGACCGCAGCGGAGACAACTACGCGGTTTATGCATGGAGGGTATACTTTAAGGACGGAGCGGAAATCGACCGCGAGGAGCTTCCTTCTTCGTCCTATGACGCCAAGGAATACGGAATCCTGTTCACCTCTGCGGAGGTTGACCCCAGGGGCGTTGATCATAATGTTGACGATGTTGAAGATGTGAATGTCAGCGACGATGATGACGATGACTGGGAGTCCGACAACGAAGCGGAGGCAGCGCCGGTTGAGCAGGCGGCTGAGCCTGAGCCGGTTGTCAGCGAGGTTTCGGTTGAGCAGGTTTCCGCGGAGCAGGAAAACGCGGAGGAGCAGCAGGCTGCGGATCAGTAGTGAATATATTTACGGAATTTCAGCAATTCCCTTTGCTCAACATTTATAAGGCAATACCGCATAATTCTGGTGCGCGGATTGCGTAGTCAGATTTTTCGTCAGAATGTACAAATAATCAGTGTGCATACTGACGTATAGATACTGATTTTTGGGCAGTCTGACGGAATAATATGCAAGCAAGGCGTGCGCCATGAATTGTGCGGTGTTGCCATAATATTACAAAAACTAAACTCCCTTTCATTTTTGTCGAAAGGGAGTTTTTATCTGCGCCGGTGGCTTCATTCCTCAAACAGCTTGTCCATTAGCTGTTTTATTTTTTCTTTGCGGCGTTGTGTTTCGGCTTCGCTCAAAAAGCAGCTGTTTTCGTCAAAGCGCAGTACGTCGCCCTCGCCGATGTTTTTTGGCAGCGAACCAAGCTCAACGCTTACAATGCTGCCGTTCTCACATTCCAAAACTGCGCGGTCGTTTTCTATTCTGTCAATCGTAAATTTTTTCATAAATCACCTAATTGATTCACCGTCTGTCGTGACCGAAAGAGCTTCTCCGTCGCCGGTGACGGTTATTGTTTTTTGCTTGTCGGTGCGGTAGATCTCACAATTTGCGTTTTTGAGCAGCTTTAGCACGGATTTGTTTGGATGCCCGTAGTCGTTGCCCTTGCCACAGGATATTACCGCGATTTTGGGCTTGACCTTTTCAAGAAATTCCTTTGTTGTCGAGGTGTAGCTTCCGTGGTGACCTACCTTTAAAACATCCGCGGAGAAATCGCCCTCGAGACCCTCAAGCTCAGCTCTTTCGGCGTCTCCGGTGAACAAAAAGCTGTTGCTTTTGTAGGTTATCTTTATAACAGCGGAGCAGTTGTTAAGGTTGTCGTTGTCGATTGTTTTGGGTGCGATAACGTCGATTTTTAAATCCTCCTTATCGCAAACGCTAACGCCCGAGGCAGCCTTGGTTATCTTCAAGCCCTTCTTATTAACAGCCTTTAGCAAAGCTGTGTACGTCGAGGTGGTTGTGCCTGCCTTCGGCATATAAACCGAGCCGATTTCAAAATTTCGCACAATATACGGCATAGAGCCTATATGGTCGGTGTGTGGGTGAGTGCCGACAAGATAGTCGATTTTTGACTTGCCTTTATCTCTGATATATTTCAAAATCCCCTCGCCGTGATAGTTTTCGCCCGAATCAATCAGCATTGATTTTCCGTCGGGAAGCTCAATGAATATCGAATCGCCCTGACCGACGTCAAGAAAATGAGCTTTGATTCTGCCGTAGCCGAACAGCGCACCGACTTCAGTTAGTATATTGCACGAGCAAAGTGTGAAAAGCAGTATAATTGCCGACAGCAAAGCAGCTATTGTACGTTTAAAAACTGACTTCAAAGCCTCACCTCCGCTCAAATAAATTTTATCATACCCAACCCTCTATTTCAAGTCTTTTAATTCGAGTCTTTTAATTCGAGAAGATAGGTTTGTATAAGTGATAACGTTCGGAGCCCGACATAACACATCGTTATTATTTCAAGTCTTTTAATTCGAGAAGATAGGTTTGTATAAGTGATAACGTTCGGAGCCCGACATAACACATCGTTATTATTTCAAGGTTCGGAGCCCGACATAACACATCATTATTATTTTACACAAATAATCACAGTTTTCATTTGTTCGTTGACAACTGTCGAATTTGATAGTATAATGTATAAGTCTAATTATGCGTATTGACGTGGCGCGCGACAATGACTTGACGCGATGCCTTTTGACACTTTTAGGGTGAATGATATGAGTACAGAAACAGTTGAGCTGCAAAAAAAGATTCTCGAGGTTTTTATCGAGGTAAAGAAAATCTGTGACAAACACAATATTCGTTATTTTGCCGTTGGCGGAACCTGTATCGGAGCCGCAAGACACAAAGGCTTTATTCCGTGGGACGACGATCTTGACATTGCAGTTCCGATTAACGACCTTGACAAATTGATTGAACTTTGTAAAAAAGAACTGCCCGAGCCCTACAGGGTTTTTAATTGTATGGAGCACGTGCATAATCCCAACCCTATTTTTAAGGTTCACAATACGCAGACCACCTTTATTGAAAAATTCGAGCTCAATTACCCTGATGACTACAAGGGTATATTTATAGATATTTTTCCGCTTATCGGAATTCCTTCCGATGATGCGAAGAGCAAAAAATATTACAGAAAGCTCAGGATCCTTACCGCTCTTAACGATAAGTGGCATTACAAGCTGAGCGAATGTCCCGGAAAAAAGGGAATGCTTCTTTGGATTTTGACCTGTCCGCTCAGACCGTTTTTATCTAAAACATATTGGTCTGACAAGCTGTATAAGAATTACAAAAAATATGATTTTGACAGCTGCAAATATACAAGCTACACATGGTTTCCGAGAGATTACAAAACAAAGGCTCCAAAGGAGTGGTTTGAAAGCTGTGTGGAGCTTCCGTTTGAGGAGACGAAGATGCGTTGTCCGTCCGGATATGACGGGTTTTTGACCTTGCAGTTCGGCAACTACATGCAGCTTCCGCCCGAATCCGAAAGACAGTGCCACGACAACGGCGGTCTTGTTGACCTTTACAAGCCGTTTTCGTATTACGCAAAGAAAAAACAGGAAAACTGACAGTGTGTGATAATGGGTAAGATTAGTAAGCTAACATCAAAATATAACAGCCTGCCGGCTCAGGTCAGGGCTTCGCTCTGGTTTTTGATTTGCTCTTTTTTGCAAAAGGGGATTTCGGTAATATCAACGCCGATTTTCACAAGACTTCTGACGACAACAGAATTTGGCAACTACAACGTTTTTAATTCATGGCTTGAAATCATCTCGATCATTGTTTCCTTCAACCTTTCTTACGGAGTGTATGTTCAGGGCCTTGTAAAGTTCAGCGAGGATAACAAGGTCTTTTCTTCAACCATGCATGGGCTTTCGCTCACGCTTTGCAGCGCGTGGACGGTGGTTTATTTGCTGTTCCGTGAATTTTGGAACGGTCTGTTTTCGCTGACCACCACCCAAATGCTTTGTATGCTTGTCATGATATGGACCACAGCCGCGTTTCAGTTTTGGTCGGCGGATCAGCGCTGGAAGCTAAAATACCGGCTTCTTGTGCTTATTACTCTGGGTGTTTCGTTCCTAAAGCCCGCCTTGGGTGTTGTGCTGGTTATTTTTGCCGACGACAAGGTGACGGCGCGTATTTTTGCGATCGCTTTGGTGCAGGTTATTGGCTATACATGGGCGTTTTTTGTTCAGCTCAAAAGAGGAAAAAAATTCTATTCAAAAAAATACTGGATTTATTCTATAAAATATAACCTTCCGCTGATTCCTCATTATCTTTCGCAGATCGTCCTGACCTCATCGGACAGGATCATGATAAGCCGAATGGTGGGCGAATCCGAAGCCGGAATCTACAGTCTGGCATATTCGGTCTCGATGATAATGACTCTGTTCAACATCGCGCTGAACCAGACGCTAAACCCTTGGATTTACACCAAAATCAAGCAAAAGCGTGTTGGAGATATTGCCGGAGTAGCCTACAGCTCGCTTGCGGTGGTGGGAATGGTAAATCTCCTGCTGATTGTACTCGCGCCCGAGGCAATAGCTGTTTTTGCGCCGCCCAAATACGCCGAGGCGATTTGGATAGTTCCGCCCGTCGCGCTGAGCTGCTACGCAATGTATCTCTATGATTTGTTCGCGAAGTTTCAGTTCTATTTTGAAAAAACAGTGTATATCATGGTGACAAGCATGGTTTGCGCGCTGCTCAACGTTGTGCTCAACTATGTTTTCATCGGCTTGTTCGGATACATAGCAGCCGGTTACACAACGCTTTTCTGCTATATCGCCTTTGTTTTTGGTCACTATTTCTTTATGAGAAAGGTTTGCGAACAAAACCTCAGCGGCGTAAAGGTGTATAATATGAAGATTATCGCAGGAATGTCGCTCGGCTTTATGGCGGCAGGAATGCTTATGCTGTTTACCTATAACTATACTATTGTAAGATACGGAATTGTCGCGGCGGCGTTGATTGCGCTGATAATCAAGCGCAGGAGCGTTATCGCGCTGGTCAAAAAATTTGCCTCGTTCAGAAAGGCTTCCAAATAAAATATAATTCTGCACGAGAATATTAATGCAAAAAAACCGGTCGGTCAAATCCCTTGTATGGGGCTTGACCGACCGTTACTTTATTAATATATAGGCAATACCGCATAATTCTGGTGTGCGGATTGCGTAGTCAGATTTTTCGTCAGAATGTACAAATAATCAGTGTGCATACTGACGTATGGATACTGATTTGAATTGTGCGGTGTTGCCTATAGTTTTTTCTAAAGCTTCCAGTTTATGGGTTCTGCTCTCATTTTTATCAGCAGTTCGTTAGCTTTGCCAAACGGCTTGCTGCCGAAGAACGGCGGCAGGGCGGTGTTTTTTTTGTTTGCCGAAAGCGGCGATGGGTGAGTTGAGGCGAGCACCGCCTTTGTTTCGGGCGTGTAAGAATCGCCGCAGTCAAAAATATTCTTTTCGATCAGGTTTTTTGCCTGCATACCCCAGCAGATAAAAACCACCGGCTGAGGAAGAATTAGGCAAAGCTTGATTATGCCGTTTGTCACCCTGTCCCAGCCAAGCTTTTTGTGAGAATTAGCCTTGTGCTCCTCGACCGTGAGAACGGTGTTTAGCAGCAAAACGCCCTGCTTTGCCCATGGAGTGAGGTCTCCCGAGGCGGGAGCGGGACAACCCAAATCAGCCTCCAGTTCCTTAAAAATATTGTTAAGCGAGCGCGGCTTGGCAACGCCCTCGGGTACGGAAAACGACAGCCCCATAGCCTGGTTTGGCTCGTGATAGGGGTCTTGTCCCAAGATCACAGCCTTGACGTTTGACGGGCTGACCGCTGAAAGCGCGGCAAAAACCTTGTCGGAAGGAGGATAAACGGTTTTTCCCTCCGTGCGCATTCGGTCTGTTTTATCTTTAAGCTCCTGCGCGGCAAGCTTGATCTCGCTGCCGAGCAGGGAAAACCATTCGTTTATATTGTCAGTCATTTTGACACCGCCTTAAGTTTTTATAATCCTATTATATATGATCGCGGCAAAAAATCAATGAATATAAGACCGAAATTTAAAAAAAGCTTTTATATTCTTTTCTTTTGTGATATACTAAAAATAAATTTGCGAAAAATTAACTATGGAGTTGATAAAATGAACGATATAATCAGAAAAGAAATTGCCGACGGCGTGTTTTTTAACAGCGTCAGCGACAGCCGTTTTAAGACCATGAGGATAACGGCTAATATAATTACTCCGCTTTCGGCTCAGACCGCCTCGGAAAACGCCCTGCTGTGCGGAATTTTGTCGCGCTCCTGCAAGGCTTATCCGGATTTTACCGCCTTGTCAAGAAAGCTTGCCTTTTTGTACGGCGCCGACATCAACACCTCGGTCAGCAAGGGCGGCGACAGACAGATTTTGGGTATCTCCGCGTCGGGGCTTGACGACCGCTACGCGCTTGACGGCGAAAGCATATCCGAAGAGCTGTCTCAGCTTTTGTGCGGCGTTATTTTTGAACCCAACCTCAGCGGAGAATGCTTTGTTGAGGAAGAGGTCGAGCAGGAAAGACGTCAGCTTCTTGATGTTATCGACAGCGAATTTAATGAAAAAAGAATCTATGCCAACGGTCAGATGATCAAGCATATGTGCGAGGGCGAGACCTTTGGCGTTAAGCGTTACGGAACCGCGGAAAAAATAAACGAGGCTACTCCGGCTTCGCTTTTCAGGGCGTGGCAGAGGCTTCTCAAAAGCGCGACCTTTGAGATCATGTACATCGGCGACAGCTCTCCCGACAAGGCTGAGGAGGTTTTCAGAGCTGCCTTTGAAAAAATCAGCCGCAAGCCGGAGAAAATTGAAGTATCAAATGTTCGCAGGGCAGACAGCGTAAAGCGCGTTTCCGAAGAAATGGAGCTTTCGCAGTCAAAGCTTGTTATGGGCTTTAGAACCGACTGCTCCGAGCCCGACCCCGAGGTTAATGCCGAGAGAGTCATGTGCGCGATACTCGGCGGCACCGCAAGCTCAAAGCTGTTTTGCAACGTTCGCGAAAAGCAGAGCCTTTGCTATTACTGCGCCTCGCGTTATGACCGCCAAAAGGGTATTATGATCGTTGACAGCGGCGTTGAGGGCGAAAATATTGAAAAAGCAGAAAAGGGAATTATGAAGGAAATCGAGGACATGCAAAACGGCAATATTACCGATTTTGAGCTTGAGTCCGCAAAGATGGCTATTGTTAATTCGTTCTCATCCACCAATGATACCGTGGGCGGAATAGAAGCCTGGTACACAAACCAGCTTTTTGACGATTCATTCAAGTCGGTTGAAGAGGTTTCAAAAATGATTAACGCCGTGACCAAGGACGAGGTAGTTGCGGCAGCCAAGAAGCTGACTCTTGATACCGTTTATGTGTTAAAGAACAAGTGAGGTGTGAACAATGAATATTCAGGAAATCAAGTCTGACCGCGCGCGCGACAGCTATTACAAAATTACCCACGATTCGGGTCTGACGATTTTTGTGTATCCAAAGCAGGGGTATAAATCCGCATACGCGATTTTCGGAACAAAATACGGCAGCATAAACACCTGCTTTTCGCTTGACGGAGGCGAAAAAATCACTGTTCCCGACGGAATCGCCCATTATCTTGAGCACAAGCTTTTTGAGAGCGAGGACGGCGACGCCTTTGTGAGATACGCCAAAACCGGCGCGAACGCCAACGCTTATACAAGCTTTGAAAAAACCTGCTATCTGTTCTCTTGCACCGACAGGTTTGACGAGAGCTTTGAAATTTTGCTGGACTTTGTTCAGAATCCCTATTTTACTGCTCAGACGGTTGCCAAGGAGCAGGGAATTATCGGTCAGGAAATCAAGATGTATGACGATTCTCCCGACTGGCGCGTGATGTTTAACATGCTGGGCGGAATGTATCACAATCATCCTGTAAAAATCGACATTGCCGGCACAGTTGAAAGCATTGCCGAAATAACAGCCGAAAAGCTGTATGATATATACAATGTGTTCTACAATTTGCACAATATGGTGCTTTGCGTTTCGGGCAATGTAACGGTTGAGCAGGTGCTCAAAACAGCCGACAGGATTCTCAAGCCGTGTGAAAAACACACTATCGAAAACTTCTTTAAGGACGAGCCGTGCGAGATCGCTCAGCCGTATGTCGAGCAGAATTTTCAGGTTTCAATGCCTATTTTTAATTTGGGCTTCAAGGAAAGCGCAGAGCCGCTCAGCACAGAGCAGCTTGCTCAGACCGATATTTTGCTATCGCTTTTGGCTTCTCCCACAAGCAGACTTTACCGCAGCCTGATGGACGAAAAGCTGATAAACAGCAGCTTCTCATATGAACTGTTTGACGGTCCGGGCTACTGCGCGGTAATTTTCGGAGGCGAATCCCGCGCGCCCAAGCAGGCGGCAGAAATGATAAAGAGCTATATTTCCAAGCTTAAGAGCGAGGGAATCGACAAGGAAGAATTTGAAATCGCGCAGAGGGCTGTGTACGGCGACGCGATATCTTCGCTGAATAACGTAAGCTCGATCTCAAACGCGATCACCGACCACTATTTTGGCGGCACCGAGCTGTTTGCCTATATTGACGCGGTTGCCCAAACGAGCATTGAGGACGTTACAAACAGGCTTTCTCAGGTGCTTGACGTGAACAACTGCACATTGTCTGTGGTAAAGAGCAGCGAAACAGAGGTGTGATATGGAGCAGTTTCATGTCCGCTTCCCCGGGCTGGGGCTGGAGCTTGACATAAGCAGGGTCGCCTTTCAGCTAGGCAGCTTTAAGGTGTATTGGTACGGACTTATAATAATGACCGGACTGCTGCTTGCCGTGCTCTATGCATGGCGAAGCGCGGAGCGGTACAAGGTAAATTTTAACAAGCTTTTTAACTGCATACTTGCCGGGCTTGTTTGCGGAATCGTCGGCGCAAGACTTTATTTTTGCCTGTTCAAATGGGACTATTACGGAAGCCACCCGGTCGAGATCTTGCACATCAACAACGGCGGACTGGCGATATACGGCGGAATAATCGGCGCGCTGGTCGGCGGCTTGCTTGTGGCAAAGCTGCAAAAGATGAAGTTTTTGCCTGTGCTCGACATAACCATGATGGGCTTTTTGCTTGGTCAGGGAATCGGCAGATGGGGCAATTTTACCAACCAGGAGGCGTTTGGAACGCAGACCGACCTGCCGTGGCGAATGATAAGCGAAAACACCATCATCGACGGCGCGAACGTCGCGGTGCATCCGTGCTTTTTGTACGAATCGCTGTGGTGTCTGCTCGGATTTGCGATCCTGCATTTTTACGGCAAATACCGTCAAAAATATCCCGGTCAGATTTTTTATTGCTATCTGGTGTGGTACGGCTTTGAGAGAACTATCGTGGAGGGCTTGAGAACGGACAGCCTGTATCTTCCGTTTCAGGTTTTTTCAATGGATATCAGAGTTTCTCAGGTGGTATCGTTTGTAATATTTATAACAGGAATCGTGTTATTATTCCTAAACAGAAAAAAGGAGGACAAATACTATGCAAATTATAGACGGAAAAAAGGTATCGGCAGAGGTAAAAGAGCAGGTAAGACAGCAGGTTGAGGAGCTTAAGGCGGCTCACGGGATCACTCCGGGACTTGCGGTTGTTATCGTTGGCGACGACCCGGCTTCAAGGGTTTATGTAAACAACAAGAAAAAGGCTTGCGAGGTAGTTGGCTTTAAGTCCGAGGAATACGCGCTGCCTGCCGAGACGACCCAGGAGGAGCTTCTCGCGCTTGTTGAAAAGCTCAACAACAAAGAGGATATCAACGGAATCCTCGTGCAGCTTCCGCTTCCGAAGCACCTTGATGACAAGGCGGTTATTGAGGCTATCAATCCGCAAAAGGATGTTGACGCCTTCCACGCCGTGAACGTGGGCAAGATCATGCTGGGCGAATACGACTTTTTGCCCTGCACCCCTGCCGGCGTAATGGAAATGCTGCACTCGTATGATATCCCGGTGAGCGGCAAAAACTGTGTTGTGATCGGAAGAAGCAACATAGTGGGCAAGCCTATGGCAATGCTTTTGCTGCACGAAAACGGCACGGTGACTATTTGCCACAGCCGCACTCAGAACCTTGCCGAGGTCTGCGCTCGCGCGGATATCCTTGTTGCGGCAGTCGGTAAGCCAAAGTTTGTGACAGCCGATATGGTCAAGGAGGGCGCGGTCGTTATTGACGTCGGCATGGACAGAGACGAAAACGGCAAGCTTTGCGGCGACGTTGACTTTGAGAACGTCAAGGACAAGTGCTCCTACATAACCCCGGTTCCCGGCGGCGTGGGTCCGATGACGATTGCGACGCTTATGAAAAACACCCTGAAGGCGTGCAAATTGCAGAACGGGGTAGATTAATTCAATTGAAAATTGAAAATTGAAAATGGAAAATTTTGGTCGGGGAGAAAGAATCTATATATAAAAATCCTTTGTTCCCGACTGTATAAATAACGTGCTAAATTTAAGGCAATACCGCATAATTCAGGTGTGCGGATTGCGCAGTCTGACGAAACAATATTCAAGCAAGGCGTGCGCCGCGAATTGTGCGGTGTTGCCTTAACTTTTCACAAAAACGTTACCTGTTGAAGCAGGCATTTTCGGGCAACCGAGGTTTGGATCAAAACCGACCGTAAATTCCCAAAGTAAATTCCACAGTAGGAAGAGTGGTGGAATTTACTAAGAAAAACGGCAGAATTTAGTATGAGAAAAAGAAAGAAACAACTCAAAACAAAGCTATAATACGATGAAACAGATAAAGAAGTGTATAGCAAAGCTAGCCTGAGAGATTGATTTCCCAGACTAAATTCCGTTAGCGGTGGAATTTACTTTTCGATAAAATGTGCTAACAGCTTAGGAGATTGAATCACTTGCTTAGGCGGTATTTCAGAAATACCGAGGATTGCTGCGAGCTCAGGCGAATAAGTAAAGCAAAACATATCGTAAGCACTCTTGCCATTGAATTGTTTTCTTTTTACGCCATTTACATGAGAGAAAATCAGATTAACGGTTTCTTGGGTGAAATCGTCAAATGAATAACCTTTAGGAACTATACTTCTGAATAAAGTGTGGTTGTTTTCAACGTGAGGCTTTTGCCAAGAACAGTTAGGATCACAAAAGAAAACAGAAGTTTCCTTTGTTCCGCTTAAATCATTTTCAAAAGCGAACACGTTGCTGAATTCACCGCCGTTGTCGGTAAGCAAAACAGGGAAAACTTGCGAGAACATAAAACCGGCAGAGGACAGTTTCTGCTTTAATTGCCTGATATGTTCAGCTCCTTCGGCAGCAGATTTATTATCCATAAGAATACCAAACATAAAATCTACGTTAATAAATTGAAATGTCATGATTACCTTACCGCCGATTCTGCCAATGACAGTGTCCATTTCAGAGTAACAGCAGTTTGGATTTTGTTGAATGAAACTCAAAAAATCCTCATAAGTCCTACCGGTTTTAACCCCTTTGGGCACATAGTCTTCTTTCTTGGATTTGCGGTGTTTGAACTTTACCGCTCTCGGTAAATCTATTTGTGAGATTTCATAATAGCCCTTTTGAATATGACGGTAAACCGTAGTTTTAGAAACAGACAAATCATTTGCTGTTATAGCGTGATAGATATGCTGACCGTTTTTTACTGCTTCTGAAATGATACGTTCATTCTCGTAAAATTCCTCTTTGCTTAAAGGAATTCCTTCACGTGAATCCTTTAATGTCGTTTCGTATTCTTTCTGAGCTGTTTTAGCACTGTATTTGCGCCGAGGAAAAATACAGTTACAATGGTTTTGCTTACTGCATCCGTTGCAAACAAATGGTGCCTTAAGCAACTTTGGGCATGTCTTGCTTGTTTTGGTATAGCTGCTTTTGTATTCAAATGCGTGCAGCTTCACTTCTTTTGAGACGGTTGTTGGGTCTTTGCCAATCCTCGAAGCAATTGCCTTGAATGTCATTCCTTTGCTTAGACATTCTTGTATTTCGATTCTTTCATCTAAGCACATATGCTTGTTTTTCTTTTCCGTAAATTCCCAAAGTAAATTCCACAGTAGGAGGAGTAGTGGAATTTACTGTGAAAAATGGCAGAATTTAGTTAGAGAAAAAGAAGAAATCAAAGAATAAAGGGACTCAAAAAGCAAAAATACAGAAAAAAAGTTATAGCAAAGCAGGCCTGAGATAAAGATTTCCCAGACTAAATTCTACTCCAACTGGAATTTAATTTGAAAACAAAAGCGTTGCAGAATACACCCGGCAACCTTGACAGAACATTCAAAATATGCACTGTCGTATTCTGCCGACGGTGAAGAACTCATGAATAGAAACAATAGAGTTTCCGTCGCTACCGTATTATAGCATATTTTGAATGCCCTATCAAGGTCATGCGGCGAAGCCGTGCCTATGTTGCCTCTGGTTCAGAATCTATGAATAGAGATAATTTCTCAGAGTAAATTCCGCTAAGTTTTTTTCCATATTAAATTCCACACTTAAACTCCACTGTGGAATTTACTTTGGGAATTTACTTGTTTTTCTTTTCACTGTGAATCATAGTTCTGGGACCTCCTTTTCCCAGACTAAATTCTACAGTATTTTCTTCCCATATTAAATTCCACTGTCAAATTCCACTGTGGAATTTACTTTGGGAATTTACTGATCAAAACCGACCTATCTTCTCGGAGAAAAAGACTTGACATATAGTTTGGTTTGTGGTATAGTATATAAGCCGCGTATTGTGGGCAGGCGCAGGTGCGCCCAAAAGCGAGTTTATCCGCCCACAGATAGCGAGCCCTAATAAAAGGATGGTAAAAAAATGTACGCAGTTATTCAGACAGGCGGCAAGCAGTACAAGGTAACCAAGGACGAGGTTATCTTCATTGAGAAGCTTGACGTTGAAGCACAGGATAAGGTGACCTTTGACGTTGTTGCAATTGGCACAGACGACGGCATTAAGGTTGGTAATCCGCTCCTCAGCGGCGCGAAGGTTACAGCCGAGGTCGTTAAGAACGGCAAGGGCAAGAAGATCAGAGTTGCTACTTACAAGCCTAAAAAGGGCGAGAAGAGAACCAAGGGTCACAGACAGCCTTACACACAGGTTAAGATCACTTCTATCGAAGCCTGATTATGATTAAGGCAGAGTTTCGGTACTCGGAAAGCCTTATTTGCGGATTCACGATCACCGGTCACTCGGGTTGGGACGAGCAGGGCAAGGACATTGTCTGCGCGGCAGTCAGCTCGGCGGCGATCATGGCGGCGAACACGGTCACCGAGATTCAGCACATCAAGGCTGAGATTACCGACAGGGACGGATTTTTGAAATTTGATCTGTCCGGAGCTGAGGCAAAATCCGCAGAAGCGGTTCTGGAGGGTTTGAGGCTTCATCTCACTGCTCTTTCAGAAGAGTATCCACAATTTATTAATGTAAAAACTTCGGAGGTGTAAGGTTATGCTTAAAATAAACATTCAGTTATTCGCTCATAAAAAGGGAATGGGTTCTACAAAGAACGGCCGTGACAGTGAGTCAAAGCGTCTCGGCGTAAAGCGTGCCGACGGACAGCAGGTTCTTGCAGGCAACATTCTTGTAAAGCAGAGAGGAACTCACATTCATCCCGGCGCAAACGTTGGCAGAGGCTCTGACGACACTCTGTTCGCAAAGATCGACGGCGTACTCAAATTTGAGCGCGTTGGCAAGGACAGAAAGCGTGCGAGCGTTTATCCTGTTGAGCAGTAAGATTTTTTTGAGGGTGGATTTTGTATCCGCCCTTTTTTGTTTTTTTACGAAAAAAGCTCCGGGAGTGATAAAAAATGTTTGTAGATAAAGTAAAAATCAAAATCAAAGCCGGCGACGGCGGCGACGGCGCGGTTTCGTTTCACCGCGAAAAATATGTTGCGGCAGGCGGACCTGACGGCGGCGACGGCGGCAAGGGCGGAAACATAGTCTTTTTGGCTGATTCAAACCTTTCAACCCTAGCCGATTTTCGCTACAAGAGAAAATACAACGCTCCAAAGGGCGAGAACGGCAGAGGCGGCAGGTGCAGGGGCAAAAATGCCGAGGATCTGATAATCCGCGTTCCGGTCGGCACTCTTGTCAGGGAGGAGCAAAGCGGCAGATTGCTTGCCGATGTTTCGGACGACGAGCCGCATATAGTCGCAAGAGGCGGCAAGGGCGGCTGGGGCAATCCGCATTTTGCGACCCCTGTCAGACAGGTGCCCAGATTTGCAAAGCCGGGCTTGCCGGGTGAGGAATTTGACGTTGTTTTGGAGCTAAAGCTGCTTGCCGACGTCGGCTTGGTGGGCTTTCCAAATGTTGGAAAAAGCACGCTTGTCAGCGTCGTTTCTCAGGCAAAGCCCGAAATCGCGGACTATCATTTTACGACAATTACCCCGGTGCTCGGCGTTGTTTCAATGGGCGAGGGCTCGTCCTTTGTAATGGCGGACATCCCCGGGCTGATCGAGGGCGCGTGGCAGGGCACAGGGCTTGGTCATCAGTTTTTGCGCCATGTTGAACGCTGTCGTATGCTGGTTCACATTGTTGACGTTTCGGGCAGCGAGGGCAGAGATCCGATCGAGGATTTTGATACGATTAACGCAGAGCTTGAAAAGTTTGACTCTGAGCTTGCCAAAAGACCCATGGTCGTTGCAGGAAACAAGTGCGACATGGCGACCGACGAGCAGATAGAGGAGTTCAAAAAATATGTGAACAGCAAGGGCTACGAGTTTTTTCCGATCATGGCGGCGATTGCCTATGACGTTGAGCCGCTGCTCAAAAAAATCCAGGAAATGCTCTCAAAGCTTCCGCCCATCACAAAATATGAACCCGAGCCTGCACCGGTCATGAATGTCGAGGACTTTGACGACCACAGCGTAACTGTCAAAAATGTCAACGGTATTTATACGGTCGAGGCAGACTGGCTGCTTCAGGTGATGAAGGGCATAAACTTTGATGACTACGAAAGCCTGAATTATTTTCAGAAGGTGCTCATAAACGGCGGAGTTATCGACGCGCTTAAGGCTCAGGGCTGCGAGGACGGCGACACGGTGTCGATCTATGATGTTGAATTTGATTTTATGGAATAAAAATGGAAAATAAAGATAGAGAAAAACACAATAAAAACGACGACTTTTCGCCGCTGACCCTGGCGTTCGTGGGTGACGGAGTTTATGATTTGCTTGTAAGAAGCTATCTTGTCAGACAGGCAAACCGGCCTGTGGGAGAGCTGAACCGCAGAAAGGTCGCGCTCGTAAACTGCAAAAGTCAGGCCCGGTTTGCAAAGCTGATCATGGACAGCCTGAGCGAAAAGGAGCTTGCAGTGTACAAGCGCGGCAGAAACGCAGCTCCGAAATGTACTCCCAAAAACGGAAGCGTGGCGGACTATCACAGCGCGACCGGGCTTGAGGCGTTGTTCGGTTATCTTTATATGAACGGCGAAAGAGCGCGAATTGACGAGCTTTTTGAAATGATATTGAATATTTCTGATTTAGAATTATAATTGTGCTAAAGGAGCAAAATAATGGATTTAATACAAAGCTTTTCGGTGGACCACAGATTGATCGTTCCCGGTATTTTTCTCAGCCGCATGGATAATGTTGGCACGGGCGAGGTTACTACATATGATATCAGGCTTAAAAGACCAAACAGAGAGCCGGTAATCGACGTTGCGGCAATGCACTCGCTTGAACATATTATAGCTACTTTTCTTCGCAATGACCCGGATTGGAAGGACGATGTGATCTATTGGGGTCCGATGGGATGTCTGACCGGATTTTACCTTATACTCAAGGGCAGCCGCTCTACGCCCGAGATTTTTGATTTGGTGCTCAGGGCATTTAAAGCTGTGAACGACGCGCAGGAGGTTCCCGGTACAGCACCTGAAAACTGCGGACATTATCTTATGCACAACCTCGGAATGGCAAAATGGTACGCGGCTGAATTTGCGGAATACCTTGAAGCAAACGCAGGTAATTCGGAAATATTTGAATATCCCAGGACCGAGCGTTTGGTAACAAAGGACGGACAGAGATTTTTCGATTCGTAAAGTCAACACCGCTGGAAAACATATGTATAAAAATGCTAAAAAACTATTCCAAAATTGATATAAATATGTTATAATATAAACTGCGAAAGCAAATCCCAAAAAAGGATGGTGATATAATGTATAAAAGAATCCTTTCCGCCGCTCTTTCGGCTTTGCTTGCAACAGGCACGGCGGCTTGCTTCTCGGGCTGTCAGTCCTCCGGCGGCAACACCTATAAAACCGCCGACAAGGTTCAGGACGGCACTATTTTGCAGGCGTTCAGCTGGGATTTCAAGACGATCAAGGCTTCGCTCCCGGATATTGCCGCGGCAGGCTTTTCGGCAGTTCAGACCTCGCCGATCAACGAGTGTCTTGAGGGCGAAGACGGCGGAATGCAGCTTTACGGCAACGGAAAGTGGTACTATCACTACCAGCCCACCGATTTCAAAATCGGCAACTACCAGCTTGGCACGCGCGAGGAGTTTAAGGAGCTTTGTGAGGAGGCTGACAAATACGGTATCAAGATTATTGTTGATATCATTGCCAACCACACCACGCCTCAGCTTGACGCGGTCAGCAAGGACCTGATCGAAGCCGGCGGCGGAAGCTTTGATACCCTTTTTCACAAGAACAATGCCAAGGATATCAAGGACTACAGCGACAGGCTGATGTGTACCACCGCAAAAATGGGCGGCTTGCCGGATATCAACACCGAGCGTCCGTCGTTTCAGGAGTATTTTATCAGCTTTGTAAACGACTGTATCGCCTGCGGAGCAGACGGCTTTAGGTACGACACGGCAAAGCACATTGGCTTGCCCGACGACCCAAAGGAGGATGACGGCTTTGAGAATAACTTTTGGAAGCGTGTGACCAAGGATATTGACAAGGCTGACGACATGTTTATCTACGGAGAGGTGCTCCAGGGCAACAACGACCGAATTGCAGACTATATCAACGAGATTGGCAGAACTACCTCGAGCTCATACGGCAGCAAGCTTCGCGCCGCGCTGATGAACAATATTGTTGACACCAGCTCTGTCAAGGAATACTGGCTGGGCAGCGCTCCGCTGAATATGGTGACATGGGTTGAGTCTCACGACAACTATATCAACGACGGAACAGCCTTTGACCTGACAAACGAACAGGTGCTTTTGGGCTGGTCGATTATTGCCGCGAGAAAGGACGGAACTCCGCTGTTTTTCTCGCGCCCCTATAACTGCACAACAGAGAATATCTGGGGCATGAACCGAATCGGCGCGCAGGGCGACGATATTTACAAGAGCAACATTGTTTCGGCTGTTAATTTCTTCCGCACGGCTATGATCGGTGAGGAAGAGAATCTGGTTAATCCAAACAAGGACTCGTCAATTTTGATGATTGAACGCGGCAAAAAGGGCGCGGTAATCGTAAACATGATCGGCGACAAGGATGTTGATTATGAGACCTCGCTTGCCGACGGAAAATATGTTGACCGTGTTGACGGCAAAACCGAATATACCGTCAAGGGCGGCAGACTTAGCTGCGATTCCAAGATAAAGGGTAATTCAGTTGTTGTGCTCTACAACGACGGCTATACCGCACATGACGCTCCGGCAAACGCAGGCGTTGCCAAGGACACGGCGTTTACCTTTGAAAATGACAGTCTGGACGTTACGCTCACGCTTGAAAATGCCGACGAAGGTCAGTATTCGATCTCGGGCGGCGAGAGCAAGAGCTTTAAGGACGGCGACAAGGTAACGCTAAAGCCCTCGGACAACGGCACAACTATTCTTGAGCTGACTGCCGAAAACAAGAGCGGACTCAAAACCTATGAAAAGCTGGCGTTCTATAAGCCCGAGATCTTTGAGGTCGAAAAGGGCGCGAAGATATATTTTGAAAAGCCAAAGGACTGGGACGACGATATAAACGTTTATATTTATAACGAATCGGGCGAACAAATCGCCGACTGGCCCGGAAATGCTATGACCAAAGAGGCTGACGGAAAATACAGCTATACGTTTGAAAAAGACTGGATCTCACCGCTGGTTATCTTTAACGACGGCGACAAAATCGACAGCGTTCAGTACCCTGCGGACAGGGGCCTGAAGGCTGAAAAGGACAAAACCTATAACGTAGAATAATCTGGAGGAAAAATCAATGGCAGATAATAATAATATAAAGGTTGAAAACAGCAAAATTCCTGCGGAGGATATCAAAAACCCCGAGCTTTGCGAGGCTATTCTCAAAATGCAGGAGGACGGAAGCAAGGAAAACATCGACCACATGATTGACGAGGTTATTAAGGCAAAGTTTATCTTGCCCGCAATCGTCAAGACAATTCCAAGGGCGCGCACAAACAACGGACAAACCGTTATGGAGAACTCTACTCAGGTTCAGTTCAGGCTCCTTGAAAACAACAATAACGAAAAATTCTTTGGCATTTTTACCGATACAGACGAGATGTACAAGTGGAACGGTACTGAGAAAGCCAACAAGGTTGTTACCGATTTTGACAGCATCTCGCAGATGGTTATGGATCCCAACTCAGACGTCAAGGGCTTTGTTATTAATGCCTTTGGAAAGAGCGTTGTGTTCCCAAAGCCAATGGTAATTTCGATAAAACAGCAAAAGGATTTCCTCAAGAGCGAGCAGAATACGCTCAAGCCCGATTCGCCGATTCAAATTGGTGAGCCAAAGGAATATCCGATTGACCTTATGGCGGCTCTTATCAATCATTTCAGCACCGAGCCGCTGGTAAACGCAGCCTATCTCAGAATGCTCGAGCAGGAGGGCAAGCAGAGCCTGTTTGTTGTTGTTGACTTTACCGGTAACCTTGAACAAACCTTTGCGGCTATTTCCGAGGTTGCAAAGCCATATCTTGACGATGAGATCCAGCTTTCGATGATGCCGTATTCAATGGAATTTGCAAAGAACGCGGTAAAGGGAATCGATCCATTCTATAAGAAGGACAGCAATTTATAATTCTCTTTCGGAATAATAACACGAAATGAATAAAAAACGCGCCTCTGCCAATAATAACGGCGGAGGTGCTTTTTATGAGCGATTATTACAGCAGAAATAACAGAAGCAGCAGAAGAAAAAGGCGTAGCGGACGAGAGAGATTTGGCTTTTATACCGCGGCGTTTATTTGTCTTGCGGCGGTGGGCATGGCTGTGTATTCAACATACAACACAATTTCCGCGCCGCCTGCGGCAACAAAAATCGAAATTACCACCCAAGAGGTGCAGGCGGTCAACGAATTTGTTCAGGGTGTAACCGAATCAATCCCCGTGCCGCGCCTTGATTCAACCTCAGCACCGGAGCAGCCTGAAATCGCTCCGACGCAAGCCGCAGCCTCAACAATTCCCACTGCAACGGGAGAAAGCGAGGCACTCAGAACCATGCTTTCAACCGATTTGAGTCTGAGCTATCCGCTCAAAAATCCAAACGTTCTCCGTGCCTTTTCAAAGGACAGCACATATTTCAAGACCCTCAACGTCTGGCGACCGCACACGGGAGTTGATTTTGCAGGTGATTTGGGTGATGATGTTCTTGCAATGTGCGACGGAACCGTAACAAAAATCCACGAGGATAAGCTGTACGGAAAAATCATTGAGATATCGCACAACGAAGCGGTTTGCGTTTACAGCGGGCTGGGCTCTGTGGATGTAAAGGCAGGTCAGAACGTCAAATCTGGCGACAAAATCGGAACGGTCGGAGCTGTGCCGTTTGAAGCAGCCGACGAAAATCACATTCATGTATCGGTCAAGATAAACGAAGCATACGCCGACCCGATGTCGTTTATCAGCAACGAGGACTGATACCGTTAAAGCACAAAGCAAGCCCTCGAGACGCTTTAGGGGCAAAAAAGATAAAAGGAGAAACGACCGGGCAGCCACGTTGGTTGCCCGGTCGTTATGTTATTGCTAAGGCAATACCGCATAATTCTGGTGCGCGGATTGCGTAGTCAGATTTTTCGTCAGAATGTACAAATAATCAGTGTGCATACTGACGTATGGATACTGAGGCGTGCGCCATGAATTGTGCGGTGTTGCCCTATAATTCTATTTATTCTCTGCTGCGGCAGCACGCTCCGCCTTCATCTGAGGAAGCTGCTTATCAAACTTAAAGAACATGAAAAGAATCAGGGTAAGGATAATGCAAATTATCGGCACGCCGACAAAGCCGAGCTGAATGAAAAACTTTTCGGTGGGAGTCTGCTCGATCATATTTGCGTCGTATCCGCCCATTTGCATCAAAACCATGATGATGGTCACGTTAAAGCCAAAGGCGAGCTTTGCCAAAAAGCTGTCCAAAGACGAGAGGATTCCTGCCGCGCGGATACCTGATTTAAGCTCGCAGTATTCTACTACGTCGGCAAGAAGCGCGAATCTCATTCCCATCAGGTAGCCAAGCGGGAACCACACAAGCGCGGTGCCGATGCAGAGCCACAGCAAATCGGCTCCGCAGAACAAAAATACAATGTTGCCTGCCAGGGCAATAAAATTCATTAGAATCGAAGACTTTTTCTTGCCCATTATTTTGCAGAAGAACGGAATTGTAAGCTGTCCTGCAACCATGCCCAGCGAGGTTACTATTGCCTGTATCGAAATAATATCCGCCGGCTTTAGCGCTCCTATATTTCCAATGTAATATTTGTAGTAATAGAACACGCCTGCCTGCTTTACCGCGAATCCAAGCAGATATATAAACATTGTTATTACAAACAGGATATACTGTCCGTTTATAGCCTTGATTCCGTCCTTTAGCCTGATTTTATCTTCCTTAATCGGTTTTACTACTTCACGTGTGTTTCCAAATGCAAAGAACAAAAGGGCAACTGCCACTATCGAAAAGATTCCTATTGTCCACGCATATGAATAAAGGTCCTTTTCGCCGCCGAATCTGTTGATTATAGGAAGCGCAAAGAATGTCACGCAAAAGCTGCCTGCCGCTGCCATAACCATACGGAAGGTTACAAGGATATTTCGTTCCTTTTCGTCGGCCGACAGGCTTGGAAGTATTGCGGAAAGAGGAGTGTTTACTATTGTATAGCATGTGCTGACAAGGTTAAAGGTGATGAATGCCAGCACGATTTGCAGCACCTTGTTGTTGGAGACCATTGAAGGCAAACAAAATGTAAGTACGGCAAAAATAGCGAGTGGTATCGCGCCGATTGCAAAATACGGACGGCATTTTCCGCTTTTAAATTCGGTTTTGTCAACCACAATTCCCATAAGCACGTCTGTGATAGCATCTATGATTTTTGACGCCAGAGTAATTACACTTACAGCCAAAGCGTCAAACAGCAGCGCGTCTGTGTAATATACTGTCAGATATGTACAAATCATCGGCCAAATAAGATTACTTGCCATATCCGCAGCGCCGTATCCGAGCCGCTGTCTAATTTTAGATATTCCCATTTTTAGTTCCTCCTAAAGAACAATATCGACATTATTATATCAGTTTTTTCTTGCTTCTGCAATAGACGAAGTAAAAAATATGCAGTATTTTGTTTTGTTCTGATTTAGAAACAAGCTTTATAATAATACTTGAAAACAACCGGGCAAAATGATATAATAGCTATGCGGTAAAAGCATACGCAATTCAAATGAAAAATCGGGTGAAATAAATGAAAAAAATAATTTCCGCTTGTATGATCATCGCCGTACTGATTTTTTCGTTTTCAGGATGCGGACAAAACAACTCACCTCAACGTGCTGCGGATGAGATAATACAGGATATCATTACCTATCACGGCTGTTATGACAAGGAAGCTGATTCCAAGGTCGGCGAGCTGCTTGCCGAGCTGGATGCCGCCGACAGCAGACAGGGCGAGCTTTGGAATAAGATTATGAAATATTGGGATTATGCCAATAATGAAATGACGGTCAATACCGACAAGCTTCCGGACGATTTGCCAAAGGACAACAGCCTTGCCATCACCGTGCTTGGCTTTGAGCTCAACGACGACGGCACAATGAAGGACGAGCTGATCGGCAGGCTGAACACCGCGCTGAAATGCGCCCAACAGTATCCGAACGCCTATGTTATCTGCACAGGCGGCGGTACCGCGAAGGATAACAAGGATGTCACCGAAGCAGGACTGATGGGCGATTGGCTTAAGGAACACGGTCTTGTTGACGACAGGCTGATTATTGAAAATCAGTCCATGACCACAGCGCAGAACGCTGAGTTTTCTTATAAAATCATTCTCGACAAATATCCCGGCGTAAATTCGGTCGCAATCGTCAGCAGCAGCTACCATATTCCGTGGGGTTCGCTTTTGTTTGAGGCTGAATTCATGAAATACGCCTCCGAAAACAAAGTCCGCGAGATCCATGTGGTTTCAAATTGCGCATTCAAGACCTCAAACGAAACCTACAAGGAGAGCGAGATTTTGCGCTGGGAAACCGGCGGAATGCTACAGCTCGTCGGCAACAACGACCTGGCAATGAAGTACTATATGAATGAATATGAAAAGCCTGAGCTATAAACAAATGAAAAAAGCTGCCTGCGTTCAAATGCTTTGAATCGAAGGCAGCTTTTTTAGTGTTAAGGCAATACCGCATAATTCCGGTGCGCGGATTGCGTAGTCAGATTTTTCGTCAGAATGTACAAATAATCAGTGTGCATACTGATTTTTGGGCAGATAATATGCAAGCAAGGCGTGCGCCATGAATTGTGCGGTGTTGCCTTACATAAAGAGCTACTGTATATATACGATCGCTGTTCTGCGCAGCGAAATTATTATGCGCATTACCGCTGAGTACGCAAGGCTCAGGGAGTAGCCGTAGACCAAAAGCTCAATTTTACCGCGGAAAAATCCGAAGAAAAACAGCACTGCGGTGAGGACTATCATTATCACGCCGTTTATGAACTTGAATTTCCAGTGCGGCGCGCTCAGCTTTTTTGCTTCAAATGCCCTTAAAATATCAATTAAGCCCGAGAACGCATATACTTCCAGCAGATATATCAATATGATATAATCATCGGCTGTTGTCATCGTTATTGTCAGCATAGCGAAGTCCAGTATTATAATCGCCTGAAGCAGCGTCATTTTGCCGCCGACCATATGCCGCGCCATTGTAAAATAAAACCAAAGCTGCTTAAAGCCGTAGATAAACAGCGAAAGGCTGATGATTGCGGCAATTGCGTATTTTCCTTCTTCCGGAAAAGCAAACAGAAGCAGCGCGAAAAGAAATATTAATATACCGGTCACAATCCCCTTGAACCGCTGAAAGTAGCTCATACCTTATCCTCCCTTATTTGCTTTTTTACGCGCTCAACAGAGCGGCCCGCAAGCTTGCTGCCGGATTTGTATATTCTGTTTGTAACCATGCTCTTTTGCGCGAGAGCTGCAAGAATAAACTTCCCCAAAAAGGTATCGTCTTTTTTGCTCTTTTCGGCAGACAGGTATTCCTCCTGATATTTTTCAATATCAAACGGATCAGGAGTTTTGCCCGAAAGCCGCTCGCCAAGAGCCCTCCAGTCCGCCGAAGAATCAAGCTGACGCTTGTTGATTATAGCATCAAGCTCTGATTCGATTTCGGAAATTGCCTGCCAATCATAACGCTCGGTTTCAAACGCTTCTGCCTGTGAGCGCAGATATTTTAGCGCGTAGATCATCTGACAAAACGCGTTTTTGTAGTCCGTTGGATTGTCCTTGACGATTTCCTCATAATTTCCCCATGCAGGAAGAAATTTGTAGCGGATAAAGCTGTAGTCCGGCAAATGTCCGGCTCTGCCGTGTCCGAGGTTCATAATGGAGTTTTCGCTGTTTGTATACAGGCTGCATGTATATATGCTGTGGTCCAAATCATCCGGTGCGGAGGCGCTGTGCCTAAAGGTGATATCTTTTTCTTCAAAGCCGTTATCTGAGGGCAGCAGCTCAAAAAATTGTTTATAGGGACTGTTGATCACCAGCGAAGGTGTTCCGGCAAAATATCTGTGAGCCCAGGTGTCGCAGAGCACGTGCATGGCAACCCCGACTGCCTGCATACTTTTGCCCTTGGCAAGCGTTACGGTATCCTTTAACAGCTCGCTGTTTGGGTTGCAAATCAGCCGATATTTTGCTCTGTATCGTTTTGAGCAGCGTTATATTTCTTTCACTGGGACTGTTCGCTATACCTGCCGTTGAAATTTTAATCTCATTCGTAAAGGGAATAATAAGCGATTCCGACTCTAACGTCTCAGGAAAAATTTACGGCGGAATGTTAAGCGACGGTGTTGAACACCCTGAGGCTGTTCAGTCATTGGCAGGGCTTTGCGCTCTGACTAGCATAGCAACGGCATGGGAGAAGTGGACGGTATTAGCGGTAATAGTTATCGGCTTCATCATCTACCGTTATACCAGAAAGAAAAAAGCAGCGTCATCACCATCATTATGGGGAGTAACATTCGACAACGTTTCGATGAATTACGCTGTTTCGAAAGCGCGCGGACTAATCCAAAACGAAGATTCCGATTCTGCAAAATTAATCGTAACCTTAAACGCAATAGGAATGGAGACGGTTATTGATGATCCTGAGTTTGAGGAGACAGTTAAGTGGTCATCAATGAGGCTTGCGGACGGTTCAGGGTTGTGCTTGGGCATGAGGATTTTGGGTAAGCCTGTTCAGGAACGCGTAGCAGGGATTGATTTTGCCGAACAGCTTTGCAGAACGGCAGCCGCTGAAGGATGGCCGGTGTATTTTGTGGGAGCTGCAGGCGATACCGCAAGACAGTGCGCGGAGGTGTTGAGCGAGAGATTTCCGGGACTTGTTGCTGCAGGGGCGAGAGACGGATATTTTGAC
>CAJODI010000028.1:0-18320 GCA_905233145.1 uncultured Ruminococcus sp.
CTGTCCGCAATGTAACGCGAGGAAAGCTTTACCGCGGCCTCAATAGCCTCGTCGGTGATTTTTACCTTGTGGTGCGCCTCGTAGCTGTCGCGCAGTCCCTTCAAAATCAGAACCGCCTGCTCCGGGGTCGGCTCGCCTACCATTACGGGCTGAAAACGTCTTTCAAGCGCGGCGTCCTTTTCGATGTATTTTCTGTATTCGTTGAGCGTGGTTGCGCCGATGACCTGCATATCGCCTCTTGCGAGCGACGGTTTGAGAATATTCGCCGCGTCCGCGCTGCCCTCAGCCGCGCCTGCGCCGATGATCGTGTGAAGCTCATCGATGAAAAGGATTGTATCCTTTGAGCTTTTTACCTCGTCGATTGCCGCCTTGATACGCTCCTCAAAGTCGCCCCTGTATTTTGCTCCGGCAACCATTCCGGTCAGGTCAAGGGCAACAACTTTTTTATCCTTCA
Source organism: uncultured Ruminococcus sp. (assembly GCA_905233145.1). Lineage (GTDB taxonomy): Bacteria > Bacillota > Clostridia > Oscillospirales > Acutalibacteraceae > Ruminococcoides. Next base: position 455 of record CAJODI010000028.1, read on the forward strand.
AAATTTCGGGAACGTTGCCCTTTGAGATTTCAAGAGCCAAGCCCTCTGCGATTGCGGTTTTGCCGACGCCCGGCTCGCCGATGAGCACAGGATTGTTCTTTGTGCGGCGCGACAAAATCTGTACCACACGCTCAATTTCCTTTTCTCTGCCGATAACGGGATCGATCTCGCCCTTTTTTGCGGCTTCGGTAAGGTCTCTGCCAAACTTTTTGAGTGCGGAGCCGCCTTCCTCGTCACCCTGCTGTGGGCTGCCGTAGCCGCCCTGAGATGAGAAGCCCTGAGACTTTCCGCTGTTGCCGACGATCGCCTCGGCAAGCCTGTTGATGTCAACTCCCGATTCGCGCAGGACTCCGCAGGCGTAGCTGTCGCCGTCGGAGATCACCGCCAAAAGCACATGCTCGGTGCCCACATACTGGCTGCCCATCTGTGCCGAGATCTGAACCGCAGTTCTCAGGACCCTTTTTGTTCTGGGTGTAAAATCGTTTGCGGTCAGAGTAGTTGGCATTCCCGATGATGAAATCTGTCTTATTTTTTGCTCTGCTGTCTCGGCTGTTATGCCCTGCTGACTGAGCGCAGCTGCTGCAACGCCGCTGCCCTCTTTGACCAAGCCAAGCAAGACATGCTCGGTGCCGACGTAGCTGTGACCCATATCCTGCGCTGCTTCTATTGCAAGGTTAAGAGCCGAATTTGCTTTTTGTGTGAATCCTTCAAATCTATACATAGTATACCCCCTAATTAGCTAAATTCCTTTCGGAGCTAAATTCGCTTTGCGAGCTGATTTCCTTTTGAATTTTATTTGCTTTGTGAGCTATTAGTTTTGTTGTGTTTGATTATTCTAAATAAGAATTATTTTAAGGTTTCCCTTATGAGCTTAGCCCTCTCTTCATCTCTTTCCTCCGGGCTCATCTGACGGTTGCTGTTGACCGAAAGCGTGGCAGGCTCAACCGCCGTCATAAGCTTGTCAACGGTTTCTGTGTCTATATCCTTGATCTGACCCGAAAGGATACCGAGCCGAACGTTTGAAAGGAGCTTTAACGCCTCTTCGTGAGTGATGACCAAAGCGGAGCGCAAAATACCCAAGCTTCTGCTGATCGCGTCGCGAACGTCAATGCTCTCGCAAAGTCTTTCGCGTGCCTGATTTTCCTGAGTGACAAGCTGGATGGTTATGTTTTTCAGGTTTTCGATCGCCGCTTTTTCCGAAATTCCAAGCGTAACCTGATTTGAGAGCTGATACATCGCTCCCTTTGGCTCCGTCCCCTCTCCGTGCGCGCCCCTGATTGTGAGGCCGAGCTTTGAAAGGTTTCCGGCAATTCTGCTGATTGCCTTGCTCTTTTCGAGGGCAGGCAGATGGAGCATTACCGAAGCTCTCATGCCTGTGCCGAGGTTGGTCGGGCACTGCGTCAGATATCCCAGCTTTTTGTCAAAGGCAAAGTCAAGATTTTCGTCGAGCAGAGTATCGAGCTTATCGGCAGTGTCATACGCCTGTTCAAGCGAGAGTCTGGGTTTGATGACCTGAAGGCGGATATGATCCTCCTCGTTGATCATAATGCTAAGGCTTTCGTCGCTGCTTATCAGCAGCCCTCTGCCCTCGGTATTGCTGATGAATTCAGGGCTGACAAGCCGTCTTTCAACAAGTGACACGCTCTGCTGCGGCGTGAGGCTTTCCATATTAATAAAGGAAAAATCAGAAGCGATCGCGCTGTTGCTGTCCTTGATTGCCGACTTGACCTTTTCGATAACCTTTTCTCTGCCCTGCTTGCCAAGCTTGCACGGAAACGGATAATCCTTCAGATTTCGCGCCAGGCGGATTCGTGTCGAGATAACAACTTCCTTGCTCATAGCTTATGCCTCCAATCCCTTGATTTCGTCTCTCAGCTCGGCGGCGCGTTCAAAGTTTTGTTCCTTGACCGCCTTATCAAGCTGTTCTTTCAAAGCGTTGATTTTACTTTCCTTGGTTTCCTCTGCAGGTTTTTGAGCCGACCTTGCGGCAACGCTGTTTTTGCCGCAGTGAGTGGTATTACCGTGGATCCTGCGTATTGAGGGATAAAGCTGATCGGCAAACAGCTCATAGCAGTTTGCACATCCGACGTGACCTGTTTTTGCGATTTCGGAATAGGTGCTGCCGCAAAACTCGCAGCGCGTTGCCTGAGTTCGTGCCGGGAGCACGTTGCCGAAAAAGCTTCCCAAAAATCCGGAAAAATCATTTTCCATTTCGGAAAACACGCTTGTGTATCCCATCTTGTGTGCGCATTCCGAGCAAAGGTCATATTCCTTTAGCTCTCCGTTTATTATAGTTTTGATGTGTGTGTTAGCGTTATTTGAACCGCATCTTTGACATTTCATAAATCATACCTCCCAATTATTCAGGGTCAAAAGCATATTCTTGAACAAATCCGCCCTTACAACGTCACGCTTGTCCTGTTCAACATGGGTCAGCGTTCTGTCGGAGAGCGCGGCGGCAATCAGCTTTGCCGCGACAAGCTCCACAGCCTTTCTCTGCAACATGTTGTTCAACATCGCCTCCGCAGTAGCTTTGTCAAGAGTATTGCCTACCGAATTAATTATATGCATTAGCGTGGTGCCCTTATCCATGTTTACGCGGCTGATGCGGATGTAACCTCCGCCTCCCCTGCGGCTCTCAACTATGTAGCCCTGTTCGGGCGTGAACCGCGAGGTGATCACGTAATTGATCTGACTGGGCACGCAGCCCAGATTTCCGGCAAGCTCGTTGCGCTGGATCTCCGCGCTTCCGTTTTGGCTATCGAGCATTTCCGTAATATATTTTGCTACCAAATCACTCATTCTCATAATATCGCCTCATTTTCCCGGGAACAACTATCAGCCAAAGCCCTGATCCCTTTGTCTGCGTTATCCCCTTAACTTGATACCATTATAACGCTAAGGTCAGAGAAAGTCAAAGTCAATTAAAGTCAATAAACACAGTACGTGCTCTCAAATTCTCCGAAATTCTCTCAAAATCTCCCGAATACTAAAATTTTAAATATTTTTGACTTTTTTTGACCTTTGTTCAAAAAAGAAAAACCGCCCTGTAGTAGCATTACAAGGCGGTTAAATTTTTTACCAATTGTTTTGTGAAACAGTCATGCCGTTTCTGTACATTTTTATTTTATAAGCTTTTTTACTGATTTATAAATCGATTTTTAAATTCTTAATAAGAATTATATTGCATTTTTCTTCACAATGTGATATAATCAGTCCGTAAAGAAGCGGTGGCGGCTGTTTCGACACTCTCGAAAAGGGGGTGTTAAAGCTATGGAATACATAGTAATTATACTTATTATGATATTTTTAATCATGGCTCTCATAAAGAAGTAACCGCCTGTGCTGCAACACAAGCGGTTAAATATTAAATTAAACCTGTCTGCGAAACAGCCAAGCCGTTTCTTTACACTTTTATTATAAGCTTTTTTTACTGATTTGTCAATCTGTTTTTAAATTCTCAATAAGAATTATATTGTATTTTCCTTCACAATGTGATATAATCAGTCCGTAAAGAAGCGGTGGCGGCTGTTTCGACACTCTCGAAAAGGGGGTGTTTAATTCTATGGAATATATAGCAATCATACTTATAATGATTTTTTTAATTAATAGTGTCCGTAAAAGAGAAATAACCGCCCTGTTCTCGCAAAACAGAGCGGTTATCATAATAAAATAACTTAAATGAATGCGAAACAGCCAAGCCGTTTCTTTACATTCTTATTATATAACAATTCAACACGTAAGTCAATATAATTTTCCTATTTCCGTTTTCAATTTTCATCAGAAAGGTGCAGCTCTCCCTGCACATCCGTGTAATACTCACCCTCGGGAATCAAGTCCTTAATCAAAACGATCTCGTACCCCTTGTCTTGTATGCCCTTAATAATATCGGGCAGCGCGGCAGGGGTATTTTTTGCGCCGTTGTGCATCAATACGATTGAGCCGTCGGTAACCTTTTTCAAAACATTTTGCGTTAGCTGTTCAGGTGAGGGATCCTTCCAGTCGAGCGAATCGACATCCCACTGTACGCAATACATTCCGCAGCCCTTGACTGCACTTACAACATCATTATTATAGTCGCCGTAGGGCGGTCTGAAAAGCGTAGGAGTATTTCCGGTAAGAGCGGTTATTTTTTCGTTGCACGACTGAATTTCTCCTGTCATATCTGCACCGGAAAGCTCGGGCATATGCGGATGTGTATTGCTGTGATTTTCAACGTCGTGACCCCGCGCCGCAATCTCCTTAACGCTTTCAGGATAGTTGTCAACCCAACTGCCTACAAGAAAAAACGTAGCCTTAACGTCATGCTCGTCAAGGATATCAAGCAGCTCTGCGGTCTGCTCATTGCCCCAGGCGGCGTCAAAGGATATCGCTACCTGCTTTTTGTCGCTTTCAACACGGTAAATCGGGTTTTCCTTGGGAGAAGCGGCGGTCTGAACCGCCTGAACTGTTGAAGAAACGGTAATCGCCGCGGCAAGTATTCCAATCATCATGCAAAAGCCGATTGACAACAGGCTTCGTTTGGTTAGAATTAATAAACGCATAAAATCCCCTCCGATATAAATATATGGCAAGGCTTTGCAAAGTATTCCGGATTTGAAAATCATTATTTCTGTGTAGAGAAAAGCAGTAACCTTAGTATCGGAAGTTATTGCCGGATCCTAATTTCAATAAGAAAAAAACAATAGCACTATGGCTTTATTTTTAAAAAACCTCCCGATTTCGAGAACTTGAAATCGGGAGGGTTTTTGATTTTGTTATTTTTGGAGTATTATTAGATAATAGTTTTACTTTATGAACTCCCAACTTATGCCGTCCTTGGAGTCCTTGACAGCGACGTTCATTGCGGTCAGCTTGTCACGGATCGCGTCTGCCGCCGCCCAGTCCTTGTTGGCTCTGGCTTCCGTTCTTTGGGCGATAAGTGCTTCAATTGCCTTTACAAGCTCGTTGTCCGCCTGCGGCTCAGAAGCCTTCTTTGCCGCTTCAACAAGATCGAGCGAAAGCACCTTGTCAAGCTCCCCGATAACATAAAGCTTTGTTGCGTCCGAGCAGTCAGCCTTCAAAACATCATAAACGCATGTCAGCCCCAGCGAGGTGTTTAGGTCGTTGTCGAGGGCTTCCTTGAATGAAGCGATAAGCTCCTCAGCCTTCGCGCTTTCGACCTCTCCCTCACCGTCAAGTGCAGCCACGCGCTTTACAAGCTTTTCATACGCCTTTGCGGTGTTGTCAAGACTTTCATACGAGAAGGTCAGCGGCTTGCGGTAGTGGCTTTGCAGGCAGAACATTCTGTAAACAAGCGGATCGTAGCCCTTGCTTTCGAGCAGAGAGACCGTCAGAAAATCGCCCTTTGACTTGCTCATTTTGCCGCGCGCGTCATTAAGATGCAAAACATGGAACCAGTATTTGCACCACTTGTGCCCCAAAAACGCCTCGCTCTGGGCGATCTCGTTGGTATGATGCGGAAAAGCGTTGTCGATTCCGCCACAGTGAATGTCCAAATATTCGCCGTTGTGCTTGTTGCTTATGCACGAGCACTCGATGTGCCAGCCCGGGTAGCCAAGTCCCCAGGGGCTTTCCCATTTCAGCTCCTGAGAATCGAATTTTGACTTTGTGAACCAAAGCACAAAGTCGGTTTTGTTGCGCTTGTTTTCGTCTTCCTCAACGCTGTCGCGCACGCCCACCGCCAGGTCTTCCTCGTTCATATTGCCGAAAACATAGTAGGTCTCGAGCTTTGAGGTGTCAAAATAGACGTTTCCTCCTGCAATATAAGCGTAGCCCTTGTCGATCAGAACAGTGATCATATTGATAAACTCGTCAATGCAGTTTGTTGCAGGCTCAACAACGTCGGGGCGTTTTATATTGAGCTTTTCGCAGTCCGCAAAAAACGCGTCTGTATAAAACCTCGCGATCTCAAGCACAGTTTTGTGCTCACGCTTTGCGCCCGAAAGCATCTTGTCCTCGCCGGTGTCGGCGTCGCTGGAAAGATGTCCGACATCGGTGATATTCATAACACGGTTCACATCATAGCCCGAAAACCTGAGATATTTTTCAAGGACGTCCTCCATAATATAGGTCCGCAGATTTCCGATATGGGCATAGTGATACACGGTTGGTCCGCAGGTATACATATTAACCTTGCCCGAAGTATAAGGCACAAATTCCTGCTTGGTCTGTCCGAGAGAATTATACAGAATCATTTTGATTTCTCCTTGAAATTATTGGCTGTTTTATATCATTTATCGGAAGTTTTTGCTTCGTTATTCTTCAGCTCTTCTACTTCCTCTCTAAGCTTGCTGATCTTGCTTTCAAAACTGCAAAGTGCCAGTGCAACCGGATCAGAAACATGGATTTGGTCGAGCGTTTCGCTGCGGATTCCGTTGACCTTGACCACCCTTGCAGGTACCCCCACAGCGGTCGCATTTGGCGGAATTTCACTGAGCACTACAGCGCCGGCGGCAATTCGCGCGTTGTTGCCAACCTTGAACGGTCCCAGCACCTTTGCTCCCGAACCGACAAGTACATTGTCGCCCAGGGTCGGATGCCTTTTTCCGGTTTCCTTGCCTGTTCCGCCCAGAGTGACGTTTTGATAAATTGTGCAGTTGTCTCCGATGACCGTAGTCTCGCCGATCACAACGCCCATTCCGTGGTCGATCACCAAGCCCTTGCCGATTGTCGCGCCGGGGTGAATTTCAATTCCGGTCTTGTGACGGCTTCGCTGAGAAATAAACCGCGCGATAAATTTGAAATTATTGCGGTAAAACCAGTTTGCCCTTCGGTGAGACCTTACCGCCTTGTAGCCTGAATACAGAAGAAATATCTCAAGCCTGTTTCTGGCAGCAGGGTCACGCTCCAAATAGGCGTTCAGGTCGCTTTTTATTGAATCAAACAAAAAATCACATCCGTTTTTTCAGTAAAGGCGGCAGCTAGATTTCCGAAATAAATTTTCTGTTTTGAAAAACATAAACTATTCCGGAAATTATCGCGAAAACAGTAGAAATCCAAACCAGAATCTCTCCGGCTATAAAAAACGCCGTATCTAATGTCAAAATTGTTCCCGGTTCCACACCAAGCAAAGCAAGCAAATCCAAAACGGACTGCATTACCATTATCAAAATTATAGCCGACATCTGGGTTACGGTCTTGATTTTTCCGAAAATATTAGCGGCAATCACCTCGCCCTTTGCCGCGGCAATAAGGCGAATCGAGGTCACCGTAAATTCGCGGAAAAGCACAATTATCACTGCCACACAGTCGCACCAGCCGTTTTGAACAAAACAAAGCAGGGCTGCAAGAACAAGAATTTTGTCCGCCAAGGGATCGGCAAATTTGCCGAAATCGGTTATTAGATTGTTTTTTCGCGCGATCTTGCCGTCAAGCATATCCGTCAGTGACGCCGCCGCAAACAACAGCAGCGCAAGCGCGGTATGCATCGGAAAATCAATCAACAACGCCGCCACCATAAAGGGCGTCAGAATAATTCGCCCTAATGTCAGTTTATTTGGTAAATTCATTTTGTTTCCTTCCAAAAGAATGGATCATTTGTTTGCGTAATAGTATTATCTGTAAAAACGATCAATCCGTCATTTCACCAATCGGGTCGCAGCCGATATAATCGGATACCAAAACATTAACCAATTCGCCCGGCGCGGGCTTTCTGTTTTCAGCCGAAAAGAATACGCAGCCGTCAACCTCGGGCGCGTCGGCATAGGTTCTTCCGAAGTAACGCTCAGCAAGCCGGTCGTAGCCCTCTACAAGCACCTTGATCTCGGTTCCGACAAGAGTTTCGCACCAGTCCGCCATAACGCCCTGCTGGTGCTCCATAATAATATCGGCACGCTTCTGCCTGATTTCTTCGTCGATCTGCTCAGGCATTTCCGCCGCCGGAGTGTCCTCCTCCTGAGAATACGGAAAGCATCCCAGTCTTTGGAATTTAACCTCTGCGGCAAACTCCGCAAGCTCCTCAAACTGTTCCTCAGTCTCTCCGGGAAAGCCTGTGATGAAGGTGCTTCTGATTACAACATTCGGGATTTTTGCCTTTATTTTATTTATGAGCGCAGTCAGGCTTTCACGGTTGCCGCGCCTGTTCATGCGTCTTAAAACCTCCCCGTTGCAGTGCTGCAAGGGCAGATCAATATATTTTACGATCTTATCCTCCGAGGCGATCACGTCAATCAGCTCGTCTGTAACACGGTCGGGGTAACAGTAAAGAACCCTGATCCACTCAAAGCCGTCAATTTGGCAAAGCTGTCTCAAAAGCTTTGCGGTGTAGGGCTCGCCGAACAAATCCTCGCCATAGCGCGTGGTGTCCTGAGCGATAACGTTGAGCTCCCTGACCCCGTTTTTGGCAAGGCGTTTTGCCTCGGCAATAACGTCCTCGGGCTTTCTGCTGCGAAATCCGCCGCGTATCAGCGGAATCGCACAGTAGGTGCAGCGATTGTCGCAGCCTTCGGCAATTTTGAGATAGGCGGTATAAAACGGAGTTGACTGGATCCTGCCGCCCTCAAGCGGAAGCAGCTCCTTTTCAGGAAAAAGCCCGGTCTTTTTGCCGCTCAATGCCTCGGCAACAATATCGGCAATTCTTTCATTGCCGCCGATTCCAACAGCCGCGTCAACCTCGTAGAGCTGCCTTGTGATTTCGTTTTGATATCTCTCGGCAAGGCATCCTGTAACTATAATCGCCTTGATTTTGCCCTCTGCCTTCAGCTTTCCGAGCTCTATAATCTCGTCAATGCTCTCCTGCTTCGCGCTCTCGATAAAGCCGCAGGTGTTGACGATCACTGCGTCAGCGTCGGCAGGATCGCCGACAATATCATAGCCGCGGCTTTTCAGCGTAAAAAGCAGCATTTCCGCATCAACTCGGTTTTTGGCGCAGCCAAGCGAAACTATTCCGACCTTTTCATTCATATGCTGTCATCCTATATATTCTTCAAATACGGCGCGAATATCGTCGCGGCAAAAGCCGTTTCTTTGCAGCGCGGCAAACGCCCTTCGCCGTATTTTTTCATCTTCTATATTTTTATACTTTTTTTCAATGAACAGTTTTATCTGTCCGCGTGGATCGACCTCTATGCCGTCCAAAATTTCTTCGGCAAGCTCGCGGTCAATGCCCTTTTGGGCAAGCTCAAGCCTTGCCGCGGTTTTTGATTTGTTTTTTTTGAAAATCAGACTCTCGGCATAGCGGCGCGCAAAGCTCTCGTCGTCAATAAGTCCAAGCTCCTCCATTCGCTCCGCGGCCTTTTCAGCCGACTCACTGTCGCAGGTGCGCCTGATTTTCTCGGTGAGCTCCTTTTTGGAATGGTCGCGGTAAGAAATCAGCCGCAGTGCCTTTTCCCTTGCGCGGCGCTCGTTGCTTAGTCTGATTATTTCGCGCAAATCCTCGTCGTCTATCTCTCTGCCAACGTCAAAGCGGTTTTCAAGCAGGGTCTGCGCGTCAAGCTTCATTGCAAATTCACCGTCTATATAAAGAGCGCAAAGCGATTTTCTTCGCGGTTCAACCGCGGTAATAAGCATCAGTCCTCAACCAGGGCATCAAGCTTTGCCGCGCTTGATTTTTTTTGTTCGGCAGCCTTTGGAGCGGGAGCCTCAAGCTCAGTCACCTTTGCCCTTGGCGCAGGTCTCCTGCGGTCGTAGAGCTTGTCGATATTCTCCCAAAGCTTTGCTTCGATCTCGCCAGCAAGCTCCGTGTCTGTTCTGAGCAGCTCCTTGACCTTGTCTCTGCCCTGTCCGAGCCTCTGTCCGTTGTAGCTGAACCACGCGCCGGCCTTTTGCACGACCTCAGCCTTTACCGCCAGATCGAGCAGCTCGCCCTCGCGCGAGATTCCCTCTCCGTACATAATATCGAATTCCGCCTCTCTGAACGGCGGAGCGATTTTGTTCTTTACAACCTTTGCTCTTGTGTGCGAGCCAACCATCTCTCCGTTGACCTTTAGGGTCTCCACACGCCTGATGTCGATTCTCACCGAGCTGTAAAATTTGAGCGCGCGGCCGCCGGTCGTTACCTCGGGGTTTCCGTAAACTACTCCCACCTTTTCGCGGAGCTGGTTGATAAATATTGCCACACAGTTTGACTTGTTGATCGCTCCGGCAAGCTTTCGCAGTGCCTGTGACATAAGCCTTGCGTGAAGTCCAACATGGCTGTCGCCCATTTCACCCTCGATCTCCGCCTTTGGAACAAGAGCCGCAACAGAGTCGATTACAATAACATCGATCGCGCCGCTTCGGATAAGAGCCTCGGCGATTTCGAGCGCGTCCTCACCGGTGTCGGGCTGAGAAACAAGCAGCGAATCAACGTCAACTCCCAACGCTTCGGCATAGTTTGGATCGAGCGCGTGCTCAACGTCTATAAAAGCAACGTTGCCGCCGTTTTTCTGACCCTCGGCAATGCAGTGAAGCGAAAGCGTGGTTTTACCCGAGGATTCAGGTCCGTAGATCTCAACAATTCTTCCCCTGGGAAGTCCGCCGATTCCGAGCGCGATATCAAGAGAAAGCGAGCCGGTTGAGATGTGGTCGATGCTCATGTGCTTGTTCTCTCCCAGGCGCATAACCGCACCCTTGCCAAACTGCTTTTCAATCTGAGAAAGCGCGGTTTCAAGAGCCTTATTCTTATCAAGTGCCATTTCATTACCTCCAAAAGCCCCAAGGGGTTAATCAGTCCGGTCAGATTTTTCCCGAACGATTATATTATATATTAAAGCAATCAAAAATTCAATAATTTCAGGTCAAATTTATCGAACTTATTTTCTATTTATAGAGCATTGTCCCGATTATCGCCCTTTGAATACCGCCCAAGTCGTTTTCGACGCGAATATCGGAAAAGCCCTTTTGTCTCATCAAACCGGCAACTCTTTGAGCCTGACCCTCACCAAGCTCAAACGCGAGCGCACCGCCTTGCTTAAGCTTTTTGCTCCAGTCGGCAATAATCGCCTCATAAAAATCATATCCGCTCTCTCCGCCGTCAAGCGCGATTCGAGGTTCAAACCGCACCTCTTTTTGCAGGGTCGCAAGCTCATCTCGCTTTATATACGGCGGATTTGAAACAATAATATCAAGGCTGCGGTCGGCAAACTGTGGGTGGCACGTAAAAATATCGTCATTAAGCGGAGTTACCTGCGCTTCATTGAGTTTAATATTCTTTACAAGAAATTTAAACGCTTCTTCACTCAGCTCCACCGCCGTCACATCCGCGTTGCCCAGCTTGCTCAGCGCAACTGAAATTGCACCGCTTCCGGCGCAAAGGTCAACCGCCCTTGCATTCGGCTTGCCCTTTAAATAATCAAGGCAAAGCCCTACCACAACCTCGGTGTCGTCGCGCGGAATCAGCACGCCCTCGCCCACCAAAAACTCAAAGCCGCAAAAGCTCCAGCTTCCGGTTATATACTGCAAGGGAATGTGGCTGAGCCGCCTTTGAAGCAGCTCTTCAACAAGCCCGGCTTCGCTTTCGGAAAGCTCATCGCCGCCGTGCGAAATCAGCTTGATCCTATCGCAGCCAACCGCCTTGTCAACCAAAGCCATAGCCTCATACTCCGGCGACTCAAAGCCGTTTTCCGCAAGCCTTGCGCGGCAGCCGTTATATGCCTCTCGCAGCGTCATCAGGCGTTGATGATATCTGAGCCGTCGTCCGGAATAACCTCCTCGATCGCCTTAATAGCGACCTCGATCATCTTGTCGTCCGGCTCCTTTGTTGTGATTCTCTGCGCCCAAAGTCCGGGTGCGGAAATAATTCTTGTGAAGAGATTTTCGTGTCGTCCGCAGATTTTGATAAGCTCATAACCCACGCCGCAGGACAGCGGAAGCAGCAAGAGCTTGAACACCGGTCTTAAAAACGCGATCCCAAACGGCTTTGCCGGAACAAAAAGTCCGACAATAATGCCAACGATCAGCATTATCACCATAAAGCTTGTGCCGCAGCGCGGATGAAAACGGATTTGCTTTTTAACGTTTTCAACCGTAAGCTCTTCTTCGTTTTCGTAACAGAAAATCGTCTTGTGCTCCGCGCCGTGATACATAAACACGCGCTTCATTTCGCCCATCTGGGACACAATAAGTATATATCCCAAAAAGAGCATGATCTTTAAAATTCCCTCAAACACCGAACGGTAAACCCATACAATACCATGGTCGCTGACGGTCATTTCAATTCCCTTTTCGCCTGTAAGCTCCTTATCACCGTCAAAGGCGCGCAAATAAACCTTGCCCCAGTTTTCGGTGTCTCTGTATGTAATTCCGCTGCCGTCTATGCTCTCGGAAACAAGCCTGTAGCTTCCGTCGTCAAGCGTGGTTCTGTCGGTATACCAGTAGTTTGTCTTGCCGTCAAGCGCGATCCTTTGGGTATACGGACCGTCGGGAGATTTCATAAACATAATCTCTGTCGCGCCCTCGGGAACCTCGCAGACATATTTTACATCGTTGACAAACGCCGGGATAACGTGGGACGACCACGAAAAAATATATGTCGGTAAAAAGAAAAACAGTCCGACTGCAAAGGCAACGCCGAGAATTGAGGAAAAAACCATCAAAATCTTTACGAGCTTGTCTCCAACCTTTCCGTCAAGCCATTGCTCAAATTTGCTCGGCTCCTCCTCTTCGATTTCGCCGGCTTCAATAGCTTTGTCGGCAGAAATCATCAGAGCCTTGTATGAAAGCCGCATTGAATCAATCAGTCCGGCAATTCCCCTGAGCAGCGGAAGCTTGAATAGCTTAACCTTTTCGGGAATTGTCTTTATGCCGATATCCTCGGAATAAATCGTTTTGTCGTCTGTTCTGACGCAGACCGTGGTTCTCTTGGGACCTCTCATCATGATTCCCTCGATCAGCGCGCTTCCGCCGATCGAAGTGATCTTCTTTGTGCAGCAATTCTTCTTAGCCATACATACCTCCTGTATCAAAGCTTAACGTTCTCGGGCAGGGATTTTTCTTCGCCCTCCTTATAAACCGGGAAGGTCAGCGTCACGGTTGTTCCGACCCCTTCTCCGCTCTCGATTTCAAGCGATCCGTTGTGAAGATTCATAATTTCGTCGGCAACGGCAAGCCCTATTCCCGAGCCGCCTACATTTTGGTTAGCCTTATAAAACTTTTCCTTGACTCTCGGCAGATCTTCAGCCGAGATTCCGCAGCCCGAATCCGTCACAATAATCTTGATAACGTCGGGCTCATCCTTGGAATAAATCACCTGCGCCGCCACAACTCCGCCCTTGGGCGTGTATTTCAGCGCGTTGTCAAGTATATTCAAAAACACCTGTCTGAGTCTGTTTCTGTCGCCGTAAACCGGAGGAAAAACCGCTTCGGGCTCGTCATAGAGCAGGTGGATCTCTTCCTCGGCGGCACGGTCCTTGAGCATATAAACAGTCTCGTCAAATTCGGCAAGTATGTCGATTTTTTCATTCATAAGCACCATTCTTCCGCTTTGGATCCTTCCGAAATCCAACAGCTCCTCAACGATGCTCGTAAGCCGAGAGCTTTCTTTGATAATTACCCCCATGCCCCGGTCAAAGGTGCGACGGTCAAGCGTTCCGCGCTCCGAAAGCTGCATGGTCTCCGCCCAGCCCTTGATTGCCGTCAGCGGAGTTCTCAGCTCATGCGACACTCGCGAGATAAAGTCGTTTTTCATCTGCTCTGTGGTTTGCAGGTCCTTTGCCATATCGCTGACAGCGTCGCAGAGGTCGCCGATTTCGTCGTCGTATTTGTGCTCAATGCGCTCCGACGCCGAAAAATCACCCTGTGCGATTTGAGCGGCAGCCTCCGAGATCCTGCGAATAGGCTTTACGATCGAGCGGATAAACATAATCCCCGAAAGCACCACCAGCCCGATGATCACGATCCCGATCGCTATGATAATGCCGGAAAAAAGCATTATCCTGCCGTTTACCGGCTCCATCGAAACTATGTATCTGACCGCGCCCACAGTCTTGCCGGCGTCGTTTGTGATCAGCCGGGCAAGGCTCATCGCGCTTTCACCCGACGAAAGCTTTCCGTTCCAAAAGGCATAGCCCTCGCCGTTTGATTCCGCCTCGCCAAAGTCCGTAAAGGCGTCCTCCGACGGAATAAAGCCCGTTGAGGTCATAACGACCCTGCCGGCGGAATTGATTACCATAACACCCATCTGCTCTTTTTTGTCAAAATTTTCAACATAATCGCGCGCAGAAGCGGTAAAGGCAGAGGAGCTGTCGCTGTTGTAGCCCGAAAAAACAAGCGAAAGCTCGTTGCTTGTTGATATCAGGCTTTGCTCCACACTGTTTTGAAAAATATATGCGACTAAAAATATGAAGCTGACAACAATAAAAATAATAATCGTCAGTATCACGCTCAGCGTGTTTAGCATCCAACGCTTGGTAATACCTCTAAACATTTATTGCCGTCGCCCCCTTTTGCCCTGTTGCAGTATTTCGTCGCTTATTCGCCTGAATCCCATTTGTAGCCCAAGCCCCAAACCGTAATGATGTGCTTGGGATTTGACGGTTCGTCCTCAACCTTCATTCTCAGTCTCCTAATGTTTACGTCAACGATCTTGTCCTCGCCGACATAAGCGTCGCCCCAAACGTGGTTAAGAATATCGAGTCTGTCGAGCGCGACGCCGGGATTTGAGAAGAAATATTCCATGATCTGAAACTCAACCTGAGTGAGCTCGATCATCTTTCCGCTTTTGTGCAGCGCTCTGTTGCGAAGGTTCAGCGTAAACTCACCTGACTTAAGCTCTTCCTTAAAGTTGTTCTCAGACTGATACTGAGCCAAAGCCACGCGCCTGTACAGCGAATCAACTCGCGCAAGCAGCTCGCTGGGAGAAAACGGCTTTGCAACATAATCGTCCGCGCCCAGCATAAGTCCCGTTACCTTATCCATTTCCTGAGTCTTTGCCGAAAGCATGATTATTCCGATTCCGCCGTTGCGGTTCCTCAGCTCCTTGCAAACCTGAAAGCCATCGATACCCGGCATCATAACGTCAAGAATTGCAATATCAAAATCGCCGTCGCTTTCGTCGTATTTTTGCAGGGCAGTTTCTCCGCAGTCAGCCTCAACCACGTCGTAACCGGCGCGTGTCAGATTGATAACCACAAAGTCGCGGATCGCCGCCTCGTCCTCGCATACAAGAATCTTCTTCATTTTCATTCCTCCGTTAATTCGCGTCAAACATTTCTGCGGCTTTTACGCCGCAGCGTCTCCCAAAACAGAAAACGCGGTTTTTATCTCGTTGTCCGTCAGCGAATTTTCGCTTTCGGTTTTATAGTTAATAAATGTATATGCGTATTTATTATCCTTATAAATAAGGTTATATTCCTCGTTATTCTTACCCTGATCCCATTCAGAGGCGTCAAAAATCCTTATTGTAAACAGCCTTTCGCCCAAATTTTTGCCGTCCCAGTCATAAAAATCGGTTTCGCCGTTTTCATCTCTCAAAACTGCCGTAACAGAATCGATCTTCCACTTTTTTTGCATTTTTATTGTGTAGCCATAGGCATAGTTTGCAATTACGCTTGTTTCGGGAACAAGGTTTTCCGCCACAGCGTCAAAGCTGTTCCAGATAATTCTGTCCGGCGTAGTCTCGGCGTTTTCCGGCAAATGAGGAAGCGAACCGAGCACCGGGATTTCAAGCGTCAAATCATTGTCGATATCCGCCGAAAGCACCGAGTTTGATCTTTGCGTGGGATTTTTTTCCTTTTCCTTAAACAACGGATTTCGCAAAAGCGACATCTTCTCGCTGTAATAAATAACCTCGGTGTTGATTTCCTCGTTGGCAAACGAGCCGTCAACCACAAGTCCCTTTACTCCGCCGCCCAAGTCCGAAAAGCTCACGTTTTTGTACTTCACGACGTTCGGATCCATAGTTGCCGAAGCGCGGGCAATCAGCGCGCCGGAATCCGAATCGTAGCTTAGCATCGCGGCTTTCGCCTCGTTTTCCGGGCTGTAGAGCGAAAGCGTTATAATCTCCTCACTTTTGTCTGAGGTAAGGTTGCCGCAGTAAAACGCCGAATAAGTCTGACCCGCGGCGATTTTTTCGGTGTTGCCCTCATTAAAAGCATAGCACGACAACACATTGACGTTTGGCGTGTAGGTGGTGTAGCCTACCATAATTTCTTTTTTGCCGTCGCCGTCAACATCGGCAAAATCCACGCAGTCAACGTCTGTGGTCTCGGTCACAAAGTCGTCCGAAAGCTCCCACACTCCGTCTTTGCTGCGCATAACCAGCATGTGAACCGCCGTAAGGTCGTCCTTGTTGCGAAAAAAAGCCACAGCCTCAAGTCCGTCGTCAAGGTCAAGATCCTCAAAAATAATCGCGCTGCGGTGAGTTCCGCTTTTAGGATATTTCAGTATGTAACCGCTCTTGTTGGCGGATTTTGAGATCAGCTGCTCAATTTCAGCCTCGTCTCCCATTGTTTTCGGAGGTCGAAGCATTCCGTCTGAGCCAAGGTCGCTGAAATCGCAGCCGCACAGCGCGGCAGCCATTACCGCAGCCATTGCCGCGGCGGCAAATTTTTTCAGACTCAATGCTACACCTCCCGAATTTGCGCTTACTCCGGCTTTTGCACGGCGATAAGATACTTGATTTTTATGCCCTCGTCCGAGAACATTTTTTCGTGCTCTGTCACGATATTGTCCTCAACGCCGCTTGCGTGGAGGTCGCGCGTAAGATACCTGATTTCATATCCGCTTTGCTCAAAATACTCCAGGCTTTCATCAAAAAGTCCGTCGTCGTCGGTCTTAAAGCGGATTTCCGCGTCCTTTTTCAAAAAGCTTTTATACATTTCAAGCTTTTTATAATAGGTCAGCCTGCGCTTTTTGTGCCTTTCGCGCGGCCACGGATTGCAGAAATTAATAAACAAACGCTCAATACAATCCTCGGGCTTGATAATATTGTCAAGCTGCTCAACATTGTATTTGACAAGCAAAATATTGGAAATATCGTCCTGCGATTTGCCGCTTTCTTCAAAAAGCCTGACGATCGTGCGCCTGCCCACACCCAGCATATCGAGCTTTATGTCCAGCGCAATAATATTAACGTCCGGGTTTTTCAGCGCGAACTGACCGGCAAAGCCGCCCTTGCCGCAGCCGATTTCAAGATACAGCGGCTGCTCCCTTTTAAACGCGGTTTTCCACCTTCCGGCGTAGTCCTCCGGATTTTTTACAAAAAAATCGCAGACCGCAAGCTCAGGCTCAGCCCATTTTTTCTTCCTGATTCTCATAGTACCTCTTGGGAGCTTTACCGGCTCCCACTATATGTTGTGTTTTAGCTTAAATTATATTATAACATTTTGTAACAGAATATGCAATAATATTTTTATTTTCAAATGCATTTCTGTCACAAAAATTTAATTCTGTCGCTGTAGATTGACGATTTTGTAAAGAAAGTCTCCGGAAATTCTTTCTCAAGCCTCTCAATCAGCGGCAAAATTACAATATCTTCACTTTTAAAGTGCCCAACGTCAATCACGCAAACGCCAAGCTCGTTTGCGGCGTTGATCTCGTGGTGCTTGATTTCTCCTGTCAATAGCGCGTCCGCGCCCTCTGCGGCGGCGGCAAATATCTCGTCTCCGCCCGAGCCGGAACACAGCGCGACAGTTTTGATTTTTTCTTTCACTTCGGTATAGCGCAGCCCCTCGCAGCCGAGAGCCTCTTTAACATTCGCTGCAAATTTCTCAGCCGAAAGCGGCTTCGCAAGCTCACCAACAAAAAGACATTCTCCCTTGTCCGAGCGGCGCAGATTTTCAAGCCCGGCCGCGGAAGCAAGACAGGTGTTGACTCCAAAGCTCTCGCTCAAATCAAGATTTGTGTGCATACAAATTGCCGATATCCCGTGTTTTGCCAGCAAAAACGGTGCAGAATCCACGCTCAGTCTTTTGAGCGGATTAAAAATAACCGGGTGGTGACTGATGAT
>CAJODI010000028.1:18462-30820 GCA_905233145.1 uncultured Ruminococcus sp.
GTATTTCTCTGATTTTAGCCATTAACGATCTCCTCCAGCCTGTTTGCGAGCACGCCAAAGCGCGCCTCTCCCCTTGCCTGCTTTTTCAGCCGGGCAATATGCCCCTTGACAAACAGAAGATGCGTTTCATTTTCTTTTGGACGCAGCCTTCCGAGATAACAGAAAAGCTCGTCCGCGTTGATTTTTTCTCCACAGTAGCGCGCCAAAATCACAGTATAGCATTTTCCGGCGGCAACACAGCAATCCTGCCCGATGATCTCAAAGCCGTTGTCGCACAGCCACCTTATCAAAGCCTCGCTTTTGGTCATCGGCTGCAAAATAAACCGCTTTTCCGGTTCGCGCGAAAGCATGCTGTCGCCCAAAATCTTTGCAATAAGCTCGCCGCCCATTCCGGCAATAACGATATCGTCAGCCTCGTCGCCGCAAATTTCGCTCAGCCCGTCGCTGAGCCGCGTTTTGACTCTGTCGCCCAGTCCTGCCTCGGCAACGGTCAGCGCGCCCCTTTTCAGCGGTTCGGGATTGATGTCCGCGGCAACAGCCGAGGGGCACTTGCCTGTTTGGCACAGCCACACCGGAAGATAGGCGTGGTCTGTGCCGATATCGGCAAGCTTGGCTCCGTCGCGTACAAATTCCGCGCAGAGCCTGAGCCGTTCGTCAGGCAGACGGATCTGAGCCGTCATCATTCGATCGCCTTGTTAAGAGCCAAAACAAGCGCGTCGGAGTCTGCGCCGTGAACCATGCAGGCCTCCTCTATCGTCTCGCCGCGCGAAGCCGGGCAGCCCAGGCAGTGCATACCAATACCGAGAAAAATCTCGGCAGTCTCCGGATACTTGTCAAGTACGTCTCCGATAATTGAATTCTTTTTGATTTCCATAATTTATACCTCCGTTTTTTATAAAGACAGCACCGCGCAATTAGCAGCGCTCCTTGCTTACATATTTTATTCATCGGCTTACAAAGCCGTTTTTTAAGTGTGGAGTTTCGGTCGAGTAGATAGAATTTATTAAAAAAATTCCTTTGTTCCCGACTGTATTTATATTTGTTTAGCACTTATTGTAGGGGCGACCATTGGTCGCCTGTGAACTAACGTTTTGTTTTATATCAAATTATTATTCCGGAAACCATTGTATTCCCATAAAATATTATATGATATAAACGTTCGGCGCATAGGCGACCAATGGTCGCCCCTACAGCCTGTTGAGTATAAAATCATAAGAAAATATCCATATTTATCCGGTCGGGAATAAACTTTTTTCTAAACAAAGCTTTTCTCCTCGACCGAAACTCCACACTCCACACTTCACACTCCACACTCCAAACTAATTCAAACCCTCGTTGCCCAGTACTTGCGGTCGAGGCTTCTGTACTGAACTGCCTCCAAAACGTGCTCCGAGCGGATTATTTCGCTTGAATCCAAATCTGCGATCGTTCGCGCAACCTTTAGCACTCTGTTGTAGGCTCTCGCTGTCAAGCCAAGAGACTCAAAGGAATTTTTAAGCGTTTTTTCCGCCTCGCTGTCGATTATGCAGAACTTCAAAAACTGTTCGTCGTTGAGCTTTGAGTTGCAAACCGCCGCGTTGCCGAATCTTTCGCGCTGTATCTCTCTTGCTCGGTCAACGCGCTTTTTTATCTCGGCTGAGCTTTCGGAAAGCTCATCGGAGCGCAGCTCCTCATACTTCACCGCAGGCACCTCAATATGCAGGTCAAAGCGGTCAAGCAGCGGCGCGCTGATGCGTCCGAGGTAACGTTTGATTTGGCTTTCCGTGCAAATGCAGCGGTGAGTCGGGTCTCCGTGATATCCGCACGGACAGGGATTCATCGCCGCGATCACCATGAACGAGCAAGGATAGGTGCAGTTCTGACCGGAACGCGAGATCGTGATTTTGTTGTCCTCGATCGGCTGTCTCATAACCTCAAGAGTAGTTCGCGAAAATTCCGGAAGCTCGTCCAAAAACAAAACGCCGTTATGCGCAAGCGAAACCTCACCGGGCTTGATCGTTCCCGTACCGCCGCCGCCAAGTCCAACGGGCGTAACCGTGTGATGCGGCGACCTGAACGGCCGCATGGTAATCAGTCCGTCGTTGCTGAGCATCCCGGCGATCGAATGAATTTTGGTCGTTTCTATCATTTCTTCAAAGGTCATTTCCGGCAAAATCGAGGGAACGCGCTTTGCAAGCATACTTTTTCCCGAGCCGGGAGGACCGATAAGCAGAATATTGTGTCCGCCCGCCGCGGCGATTTCAAGCGCGCGCTTTGCGGCAAACTGCCCTTTTACCTGAGAAAAATCAGGAGTAAAATCATTTGTTTTATTTTGTGTTGTAATTTGAGGCTTTGCAGGCTCAATCGGTTTGATTTGATTAAGCGCGGCAACAAGCTGAACTATGTTGTCAACGGGATAAACCTCAATCCCGTCAACGACCGCGCCCTCAAACGCGTTTTTTGATGGAACAAAAATCCTGCGAACTCCGCTTTCGCGCGCCTTGATAACCATCGGAAGCACTCCGTTGACCTTGCGCACGTCTCCGCCCAGAGAAAGCTCTCCGATAAATGCGCAGTCCGAAACGTCCGCAACAAGCTGTCCGGTCTGCTTAAGTGTTGAAATCAAAATCGGCAAATCATAAATAGGACCTTCCTTTTTGATATCGGCAGGCGCAAGGTTTACTGTAATCCGTGCCGACGGAAGATTCAGTCCGCAGTTTTTCAGCGCGCTTTTCACCCTGTCGCGGCTTTCCTTAACCGCTGCGTCGGGCAGCCCCACTATGTCAAACGCCGGAAGTCCGGGCTGCGCGCTCGCCTCAACCTCGACCATGTATCCGTCGATTCCGTTTATTCCAACGCTTTTACACTCAGTAACCATATCTCCCTCCTAAAGCACAGTTTTTAACGGTGATTTATTGTTAAATTTATGACAATCTTTTTTATGTATAATTACTTTATATTATATCGGTTTTTCACCGGCTTTTCAAGAGAATTCATACAATTTTCTGAAAATTTATAATAAATCGTGTATAAAACTTCTCATGCCGGTAAACAAATTTACAAAAAAATCAAAAAAAGATTGACTTTTACAGCACAATATTATATTATGTAAGTGAAGAATGCATTTTGTCGGGGTGAGCGTGTGATTTCTTACGAAAATTCAATCACCTCTTTGCCCGATAAAAGTCTCGCCGCTTTGTTCAAAAACGGTGACGACCGCGCCTTTAACGAGCTTGTGTTCAGACATATCGGCACAATAGGCCATATAGCCTCGCGGTTTTCCGCATACGGCTATGAGCACAGCGATTTTGTTCAGGAAGGGCTTCTCGGTCTCATGTTTGCCTGTCTAAGCTACAGCGAAGCCGAAAACGATTCTTTCAAAAGCTATATGTCGCTTGTTGTTGAGCGCAGATTCGTCTCTATAATCCGACGTCTCTCCGCGAAAAAGAACATTCCTGATTCCGCTCTGGTTCAGTTTGAAAACGTCGGCGACATCGCTGAGGACAAATCTCAGTCTCCCGAAGAGCTTGTTCAGTGCAGAGAACAGCTCGACTCCCTTTTAAAACGGCTAAAAACAAACCTTTCGTCTCGTGAATACCAAACGCTGATTCTTTTTGTAAGCGGCAAAAGCTACAAAAGCATATCTCAAAAGCTCGGAATCAGCGAAAAGTCCGTTGATAATGCTCTTCAAAGAGCCCGCAAAAAGTGCCGTTGGGCACTTTCTCCCGCCTTTGACAGCCGGCGGTTTCAATAGTAATATTTCACCGAAAAATTTGCGCTATACTAGCTATACTATTTTATATGTCCCTAAAAGCTTTATGCGGTGCAACTCCGCAAAGGGGCAAATTTCCCTATTAACGAAAAGAGGTTAAACCAATGTACGAGGATAAGACACTCATTTGCAAAGAATGTGGAAACGAATTCGTGTTCACTGCAGGCGAGCAGGAATTTTATGCTGAAAAAGGCTTTGTAAATGAGCCGCAGCGTTGCAAATCCTGTCGTCAGGCACGCAAAGACGCCGCAAAAGCAGGTCGTGAGTTTTTTGACACAACCTGCGCCGAATGCGGAGGCCCCGCAAAAATCCCCTTCAAGCCTATGGAAGGCAAGAGCTATTATTGCAGTGATTGCTTTGCAAAGAGAAAAGCAGAAGCTGAATTATAATATATTTTTATTTCTAAAAACATATATTTTTTTGCATCTGTACACGGTGAGCATTATTTGCTCACCGTTTTTTTTAATCCGAGAAGAAAGGTCGGAAATAAAAATCACCGGCGGCTGCCCGAAATAATACAAAAATCACTATAGGCAATACCGCATAATTCAGGTGTGCGGATTGCGCAGTAAGATTTTTCGGCAGAGTGTACAAATAATCAGTACGCATACTGACGTATGGGTGCTGCTGACGAAACAATATTCAAGCAAGGCGTGCGCCGTGAATTGTGCGGTGTTGCCTATACCACAAAAACCGTAGAAACTATAGCATAGGCAACACCACACAAATCGCGGTGTTGCCTAATTCAAGCCTGCATAAAAGCAATTGCATTAATCCTGATTGATTTGGTTTTCGTTCTCCGGTTCCTTGCTTTTTTCACAACGCTGGATCTTACTGCTTGAATAAAGCCGCATACTTTCTTTTTTGTTTTCCAAATCGTTTTTCTGAATTGATTCAACTATACTTGTTATATACTTTTCGTCGTCCTCCGGAAAGCAGAATTTTGTTATAATCGTGGTCAACGCAAGAATCGACGTCACAAAAGAAATCAACGCGGTAATAAGCGCGATAACATCTGTTACCTTTATATCTCCGATCCTGGTTATTGTAATAATCGCTATAACCAAAAGCGCGATCGAAAACAGAGCTATTATTCCTGAGCTGCCCCAAAACAAAATCGCCCTGTATTTTTTCTGAGCCTTTGTTTTGTTTTCATATGCTTTCACATATTTCTCAAGCAGCTCCGTTACCTTTCCGTCTCTTCTTTTTTGCTGCTCGGTTTGGAATTCGTCCTTAAAGCTGTCGTCGGAATTAACATAGCCGTCTATAAGATCGTCTATATCGTCAAGATTCAAAATTAATTCATCCGTGTAATTGTCATGACTGAGCTTGGACAATTGCTACTTCCTCCATTCTTTTAAACACGGTTTCGCGATTTGTTCCAAAGGTTTCTCCCAGTTTTGAAACTATTTCATTTTCATTATATCCGGCTTTAGTCAGCTTGTTTTTTTCCGCAACAAAAACCTGCTCCGGCATCAAAACGCACGCCGCAAAAAAATCAGCCTCGTCTTCAAAATTCTTTTCAGTCGGTTTTATGTCCTTTTTGTGCTCTCTTAACAAAACCAAATTGTCGGCTTTTTCTATATGTAAAAAATAATGTCCCAACTCGTGCGCGACAGTGAATCTCTTATCCTCCACGCTTCTGAATTTATTGACTACTATTCTTTTTGTTCCGTCCGGAGCAACATAAATAAAGCCGTCCTCCCTAATCGGAAGCTTTTTGCTTATTCCGACCATAAAGCCAAACGATTTTGCCAGCTTAACTATATCTATTCTCTGTCCGCTGTAAATACTGCTGTCGGCGTTTTCAAGGACCTTGTTGGCTTTGTCGGTTATTTCCTTCATCCTCTTCATATTTAATCTCCTCCTGCGCAACTGATTGATAACCTCCAAGTAAAATATATCAATATTTTACCACAGGCTATCTGTCGCAAAAAGTAAATCTACGCGTTTAAACATTTTCCCACATATATATTATAACATATATATTCGCAGTTTTCCAGCATTTTTTGACATTTTTCAAATCAGTAAGGACTCACGCCGCAGTATATAGGCAACACCGCGAATTGTGCGGTATTGCCTATAGTGTTTTATCAGAGATTAGTCTTAAATATCCTCAAAAGCTCGTCCTTATGAGCCATAATCGCGTCATAGCCCTCCTGAATCGTTTCGTCAACGCTGTCAATAGAAAAAAGCTGTGTATTCTCGTTGTTTATCTCAACCGAGTAATCCGCCATTTCCTTTGAGCGGCGCGTTCCGTCGATAGAATAAACGTCGAGCGCGCGCCAGATAACCTTTATCAAGCCGCCGAGCCCGGCGTCGGGATCGTAGTTCATAATATCAAATCCGATGGCAAGCACCTTTCCGACACCCATATCCTTTAGGATTTTGACCGGAAGATTGTCCTTTGAGCCGCCGTCGATAAAGTTATACTTTCCGTAAGTGCAGGTTGTGTAAATTGCCGGGAAAGACATGCTCGCGCGAACCGCGATGTCGAGCGGTATGTCGGTAATATAATGAATATGGTCGTTTTCAAGTCCCTCGTCCTCGGTGGTAAAAATACACTCGTCGGTTGTCAGTGTATCGACCGTGCAGATCGAAAGATTGATCGGCAAATCTTTAAAGCCTCCGATCTTCTTTAACGTCATCCCCTCCCGAATAACGTCGGAGATAATCTGTCCGTCCTTGATCCCGTCCTTGTCAACCTTTTTGTTTATAATAAACGTTGCCAACGCCTTAAAAATCAGTCCGTTGTCGATCTCCGCCAGGCTTTTCCAGTGCTTTTTCGCAAAATAGCTCATTTCCGAGGGAGTCATTCCCATCGCGCAAATCGCAGCCATAGCCGCGCCGGAGCTTGTACCCGAAACATACTGCGGACGAATCCCCAGCTCGTACAAGGCCTTGATCGCGCCGATATGAGCGATTCCCTGCAAGCCGCCGCCCGAAAAAGCAAAGCCTATTGCGTTTTTTCTGTCCTGCTTATTCATTTGATATGCACCTTTCTTTATCGGCAATACCGCTGCGGTACTGTATTATATGCTGAATCTGTAAACATTGCAGTACGATTCCGTTTCTACAAAATAGTCGTACCAGTTATAAAAGTCATCAAAGCTGTAGTCAGCCTGTATCAGCTCGTAATTTTTGAATTTAGTATTTCCGGTAATATAATCAATCACCTTGTCTTTGTCGGCAAGTCTGGAGATATAAACCGTCACGCTGTCAAGCGAGCTCAGTCTTGAGTCACCGCCAACCGCCTTTAGGCTGCCGGAGGATCGCTTGTCCGTCTCTCCGTTATACATAAATGACTTTGCCATTTCTCCAACCTTGCCGTTTGTGACCACGCCTCTGGCATTGGCAAAATCCTCAAGCTCGTCAATGAGCGTGGGCGACATGTCGTCGGTCTGAACAATCATCGTACCGTCATACTGCATCAGCTTGTCGATACATTTGTTCCATTCAAGCATAGCCGTTCCGACAAAAACACATTGCTTGGTTTGCGGCTCGTACAAATTGGTTTTTCCGTAGGTATAATACGGCTTGACCGTTACAAAGCCCACGGCGCACGCCGCCAAAACGCAGGCAGGAACAATCAGCCTGAGACCCTGAGCCCTGAAAAGCGAGAAGATTCTTGCGAGTACAAGGGTAAATATCATTGAAATCAGCGGCAGCGAAGCCATAACATATCTGTCGCTGTTAAACGGCGAAAGAATTGAGATCACAATAAAATACACGATTGCGGGAATAATAACGAACATAGCCGCGCGGTTGAGCTTCTGCTTTTTGACAAAGCGAAAGTATATCCCTGCGCCAACCGCGCAGACAACGCAAAAAACAAGCAGCCAAATTTGATTGAGGAACAAATCCTTCGCAAGCACCTGAGCATAGGTACACAGCTTGTAGCCCAGATAGGTCACAATAGTTATCGGGTCAACCGAGAGCTCCAGCGATCCAATGCCGCGGTTTCCGCCCAGCACGTTTGAAATAATAAATGGATAAACGCCAAGGGCAAACGCCGCGCCGAATATTGACGCAAAAGCATATTTAAAAATATCCTTAATGCAGCGCTCCTTGATTTTGAGCACCAAAAATACAAGTCCTGTCAGCCCGGCAAAAAGAATAAAATAATACTGCGTCAAAATTCCCAGCATAACGATCAGCGTGGTCAGCAGACAGTCTGCAAAGCTGATTGTGTTGTTTTTATCATAAAGCCTTATGCTTTGCCACACAAACGCCAGCACAAAAAACGTAAGCATGGAATACATTCTGAGGTAAATCGTAGTGGTAATGCAGGCAACACTCAGCGCGTAGGCTCCTGCCGACGTCAGTCCCCAAAGATTGCTGCCCGACACGCGCCTTCCGATTTTATAAAGCAAAATCAGAATTCCTATCATTGCTGCCACGTTTACCGAAAAGGCAAAATATCTGTTGAATTCATTTGGAAAAAGCGAACAGACAGTATGAACCATCGCGTAATAAAGCGGTGGATGCGAAGCGTCGATAATCTGGTTGCGGTAAACCTGAGCGTAATCAAAACGGTGTTCGTCACTCACCGAAAGATATTCGTTAAAATCCTCAGGAGTGCTCCAGCCTCCGCTGACGTCAAGCTGCTTTGAGGAATTCGCGAGATTATATGTAAGCAGCTCATCCTCATGATAGCCTTGCTTTGCGGTAACATAAAAAACGCTTATTGCCAAATTAACGACAATCAGGACCGCGAGAATAAGTACCGACGTCTTATTGCTTAATTTCATACACTTCACCCTTTGCTGCGCCAAAATAATCAAATACTTTATAAATAACTTATTATAAAATTATAACACAAACGACAGTTGATTCTCAATATTTTTCTAAAAATTATTTATTTTTCACCTAAACAACACAAAAAACACAGAAAACCTCTGTATAATAAAAAAAGTCCGAATTATTTTTCAAAAATTTTTCTCAAAATATAGACAATAAGAAAAATTTTGTGTATAATCATAGAGTACGTACCCATACCCAATGGGCTGAAATCTATAAAGGACGGTATATTAGTTATGAAACCATTAACAAAAATTGCATCCTTGTTAATCGCAGTTGCGGTCGCAGGCACCTCGGTAATCGCCACAGGCTGTTCGCTTAACAAGGAATGGTCATTCAAATCAAACGGTCAGGAGCTTCCTATCGGCGTATACATCTACGCGCTCAATTCAGCCTATCAGACGGCGGAATCAAAGGCAAAGGAGCTTGACGACTACGATTCAACCAAGGACACCTGGCTTGATATGGAAATTACCGACGACGACGGCAAAACAGAGGTTGCACGCAAGTGGATAAAGGACACCGCGCAGGAAACCTGCCTGAGTATCTTCGCTCTTGACCAGCAACTGGAAAAAGAGGGCGCAACTCTTGATGAAATAACCCTGCAAAGTGCCAAGGAACAGGCAAAGAACGCATGGAACGTAGATCTCTACGGAGGAATGTATTCTTCATACGGCTACGCAATGCCCATGAAGGATCAGCTTGAAAAATACGGCGTATCTCTCGACAGCTACAGCATCGCAGCCGACGAGATGAACACAAAATACAGCAAGCTTTTTGAAGTGACCTACGGCGAGGGCGGCTCAAAGGAAGTTAAAGACGACGAGCTCAAAAAGTTCCTCACCGACGACTACATCGACTACAAATACATTTCCGTAAACCTATCCGAGTCCTCAACAGACGAGGAGGGCAATCAGACAACCAACGCCCTTTCGGAGGAAGCCGCAAAGAAGCTCACCGATCAGTTTGACGGCTATGCCGAGGACATCAACAAGGGCAAGAGCTTTGAGGACGCAATCGCAAGCTATACAGAAGAAAAAGGCGACACCAGCACCTCAAATGTTGAGCAGAAGGAAAATATTTCTGTCGGCGACGAAATCAAGGCAGAGCTTGAAAAGCTTGATACAGGCAAAGCAACGACCCTTAAGGTCGGCGAAAATGAAACCGCCGTTTACTACCTTATTTATAAGGGCGATATCAACGAAACCGCCAAAACATATTTTGACGATCCGACAAACCGTGCGTCTGTTCTCTCCGCAATGAAGCAGGACGAATTCAAGAATTACGTCAAGGAGCTTGCAAATGCAGTTGAGTACGAAAAGAACGGCATCGTTGACAGCTACGATCCAAAAATGTTCTTTGAGCCGGTAGAGCCTCCGACAACCGCGGCGGCAACAGAGCCAAACACAAACGTAGCCGACGGTCTCGGACTTACAAGCGAAGTTGAGCTGCCGGTTGACGAATAAGCAGAAATCTTCTAATTATCAAATTACGCGAAAAGGAGAATTTGTATGAAAAAGCACCGCAAGCTGATTACAGCACTCCTGACGCTCTCGCTTTGCGCCTCATGCTTTACCATGACCGCGCACGCCGAGCCCGAAAATTCGGCAGACGCCTTATCCGCAGTTGAAGAGCCTCAGCCTCCGGCGGAGTCGTCTGTAATAGACGCGCCTGCTGACGAATCAAGCGTTGTTTTTCAGGATCCCGATCCTGAGCCTGCGCCCGACAACGAATCCTCTGACGTTTCTTCGGCTGTGCAGCAAAACAACAACTACAATTACAACAACAACTACTACAACGAATACGACAGCAGCAATTATTATCCCGAGTCAAGCTACGTGCAGGAATATGATTATAATGACGGTTCTTCGAGCAACTATAACCAGGGATATTATGTCGAGGATCAGGGCGACAATTCATCAAACATCAGCAGCAACAATTACAATGCTCCTCAGCAAAATATTGCTCCGACCGCAGAATTGTATAACACTGACGACCGCAAGATTGATGATAATGAGTTGTCTGACAAGGACTGGAAAGAGATCCAGGCGGTTCTCAGCAACGCCAAAAACAGCAGCGGCGATTCGGATGACTTTAGCTTCATCAAAAATAACGTCAGCACAAACGACAACGGCGACTGGATGCTTATTGCCGGTGTTGCGGCTGTTTTGATTAGCCTTGCAGGTATAACCTACTTTATCATTTCAACGGTTAATCAGCGCAAAAAAACCGCCGCGGGCACACCGTCCGGCAGCAGTCAGTCCGGCGGCTATTCCTCACCCGAGGCTCATCGCAGAAGCGTATCGGACAGCTACAATGACGGCTACAAATCGGCTTCACCCAGAAAGCCCAAAAAGCCGCAAAACAGAAGCAAGTTTGACACTGCCGAAATTCCTCAGACTCGCAACCAAAACAACGGAAGAAGATACAGATAAACCAACGCCGGGCATTGCTTTGTGATGCTCGGCTTTGTTGCTTTACAAAGCAAGGAGAAACAAATGAAACTCACCAAAAAGCTTACTGCATTCTGCCTGGCGGCTCTTGTGCTTTTTTCTCTGCCGCTAACAGGCTGCTCCGAAATCATCAGCAAATTCAACAGCCCTGAATCATCTGCCTCTCAGGAGCAAACCGTTCAAAGCACAACAAAGCATAATCCAGAAAAGGTGACCGAACAGATAACCGAGCCCCAAACTGCCGCTGAAAAATCCTCAAAAAAAACCTATACAATGGCAGATATAAAAAAGCTTAAGAACACCGAAAATTTTGCCAAAAACACACTTGAACACATATTCGACGGCACAATCAACAGCAAGGGCAAGGCTACCGGCTATCACTATTCGATGGTGACCGACAGCAAGGGCAGCATAATCGACAACACACGTTCCGCCGAGGACGCGCATGGCGTGTTCACCGCAAAGGTAGAGGTTGACGGCGTGAAGAAAAACGGTTTCAGCTCCTTTTACCCCGAAAGCTGGACTCCCCAGCAGGTAGTTGACGCAATCAACACCGCGTATGAGGACGCAATAAGCTCGCCCGACAATCCGCAGGGCTCAATTTGGGTCGGCTACTGCGACGATCTGGAAATCAATATGTACCTCAACGACAACAATAAAATAACCACTGCCTTTCCGATTTATGAAGGAGACTGAGCATGATAAAGTATAAAATAAGGCTGTCAAAAACCAAAAAGCCATACCCAATAATTGAATTCAGCAACCACACAAACGCACCTATCGGAAGCTTTTTGCTGGCTGAACGCGCTATGATCTCACAAATCATAGCAGCTTTGACCGCCGAATCCGAGGAATCCGACGATCCTCTTTCAATTAGCGGCAATGTCTACACCCTGACAGTAGACGGAGACAACTCAACAATTACCGACGACATAGCCGAAACGGATTTTGAGTGCCCAACCCAAGATCTCAGAGAGATCGCCTTGGCTTACAAAGCCGCCATGTCTCAAAGGAAGCGTACCGTTGCGCCAAAACCAACACTTGCAGATAATACTAATACTAAACTCAAATAAAAAATAGACAATCTTTGCGTTCTAATTTCGGCAAATACTGTGTTGTTATCCTTTCAATATCAAAAAAACACCGCATAATTCCGGGTTTTCCGTGAATTATGCGGTGTGATTTTTACAATGCTTTTTTATTATTGCCTTAATAAATTACGACCTTGGTGCCGTAACCGGTATTGTTATAAATCGTTCTCACGCAGCTGTACGGTGTGTTTACGCAGCCGTGCGAGCCGTCGCCCTTGTAGGTGTTGCCGCCGTAATCGCTGTATGGTCTCCACGTCGAATCG
>CAJODI010000029.1 GCA_905233145.1 uncultured Ruminococcus sp.
TTGATATCATCTAAATAGAGCATAGGTTTCTCTCCTCATTGTTTGTTTCGCAACTACAATTTTGGAGCTTCCTATGCTCTTTTTCAATATTTACTTTTTGTTTTCCCACAAAAATCCGTGATGAGGCTTTTTATTTGAGTTTAGTATTAATGGCGCTGACTGAAAACCATTGGCGGAAAAAGCAAACATGCTCCGCTCTTATTTTTCTGTCATTTGACAAACCATCATCAACGGAAAAACAAAAAATTACAACTATAAAACAAAAACACCGTACCTTTCGGTACGGTGTGATATGCAACTAAAATCAGTCTGCTGTATAAGGGAGCAATGCAAGATGACGCGCACGCTTGATTGCTGTTGTGAGGTCGCGCTGATGTCTTGCGCATGTGCCGGTTACACGGCGGGGAAGGATCTTGCCTCTCTCCGACATATAACGGCGGAGACGAGCGATATCCTTGTAATCAATATGCTCGATCTTATCTACGCAAAAGCCGCAAACCTTTTTGCGGGACTTTCTGCCGCGGTTGTTTGGTCTGTCTGCCATAGTGATGTTTCTCCTTTCGTGAGAAGTTATAATAAATAAGTAGCCTTAGAAATTAAAACGGTAAGTCATCATCAAGCGGCATATCCTGGAAGTCGGCGTTTGAGCCGCTCTGATATGAGGTCTGCTGCTGAGAAGGCTCCGCAAAATCATTTTGAGACGCAGGCTGATACTGACCGTATGACTGCGCTGTCTGCTGAGAGCCGTACTGCTGTGGCTGATACGACTGGTTTCCTCCGTACTGCTGACCAAATCCGCCCGAGTTATCCCGGCGTTCGCCTGTGAACGAAACATTGTCCGCGACAACCTCAACAACATAACGGTTTGTGCCGTCCTTTGCCTGGTAGGTGCGGCTTTGAAGCTGACCGTCAACTGCAATCAGCGCGCCCTTGCCAAAATAGCGGCACACAAACTCCGCTGTGTTCCTCCAGCATACCACGTCAAAAAAATCCGCTTTGCGTTCCTCGCCGCTCTTTACATAGCTGCGGTCAACCGCGATTCTGAATGTGGTTACGCTTACGCCGCTGGGTGTTGTCTTTAGTTCGGGATCAGACACTAGTCTGCCCATTAAAATAACTCTGTTTAACATTACCTTTGTTCCTTTCGTGATTCGGAGAGCTTGTCTCCTACAATGTGATTATTCGTCTTCTTTTTTGATGATTATTGAACGCATTACGCCGTCGGTGATTTTGTAGATACGGTCAAGCTCCGCAGGGAACTCGGCTGTGCTTTCAAAATCAAAGAGAACGTAATAGCCTTCGCTTTCCTTGTTGATAAGGTAAGCAAGCTTTCTCTTGCCCCACTCGTCAACATTTTTCAAAGTGGCATTTTTTTCAATGAGAGCCTTGAACTTCTCCACGATAGCCTGGATACCTTCCTCGCCCTTTTTCATTGAAACGATCATTACGGTCTCGTAATTTGCTGTTACTGCCATTTCTTTGCACCTCCTTCTGGACATTATGGCGGTTATTACCGCAAGGATTTGTCGCATAAAGCAACAGATATATTATAACACAAATAAATTTCTTGTCAACTGTTTTTTTTGAGCCAAATTTCGATTGGGAGCGTTCTGTCAATGACAAAAACAGACCCCGAGCACACGGTGTGTTCGGGGCCGAAACTTTTTAAGAATTGTTGATTATGTCTTATAAAGCCATGTAACGGATCGGTTAATTATCCTGCGTATGCCTTTGCAGCCTCACCATAGAGGTACATAGCGTTGAGAAGGTTTGCAAGGTTGTTTCCGTCATTTGTATGATTTGAAACATAAGACTCAATGCTGTATGTAGCTGTGTTGCTTGCCAATTCGTCGTTTACATATGCCTTGAAGGATACTGTCTCTCTCATGTCGTTAGCAAGGAGATTGTTAAATACTAACTTCTGCTTGCCTGAGCTGCCTGCAACGAAGTCCTCGCTTGTGAACTCATAAGAAGTTCCTCTTACAGTAGCAACGATTTTTGTATTCTCAACATCAGGTGTTGTGAACTGGATTGAAACGCCTACTGTGCTGCCGAGTGAAAGGCTTGCTGAACTAAATGTTACTGTAGGATTATCAATTTCTTCTGCCTTATAGTTTCTTACGTTGTTGAGTGTGCCAACATCTGTAAGAGCCCAGCTCTGCTGCTCAGCTGTGAGATCCTTGTTTGCGAGTTCATTTGTCTTGTAGCCGATGTATGTCTGAGCCTGTGCGCCGTAGTTAAGAAGATTGATGAGAAGTGTGTGGAACTTAGCGAATGTGTTGTGATCATACTTAAGCATGTTGTTGCAGTAGCCCTTTACTGATCTTGTGTAAGGAGCGCTGTAGTGATCAACGATACCCTGCTTTGCGTGAAGAACTGCTGTAACGTTTTCGCCCATAAGCTGAGGATAGATCTTGTTGAACTTGAATGTGTAAACTCCGTTTGAAGTTGTGTAGTCTGTAAGTGTTGTCTCCTCACCTGCGCAATTAACAACTACATAAGGATCTGTAAAGCCTTCGAGAACTGAAGCATTAACGTTGAAGTTCATCTCGATGTTGCTTGCGAGTGAAAGTGAATAGTTCTTGAACTTGAGGTTAGCGTCCTCAACAGGATCTGTACTCATAACCTCGTCGTTAATTGTGATTGTGAACTTTGCACCTGTCTTTGCGTTATAGTCAAACTCTGAGAGGTCAAGTCTTGCAACAACTGTTGAATCATCTTCCTCAACGTCAAAAACGATGTTTGCGCCGTTGTAGTCAGCTGCTGTCTCAATGCCTGTGCCTACGAATGAGCCACCCCAGTTGTTTGTCCATGAACCGGCTGCGAACTTGATCTCGTAGCCCATGTTCTCGGGAACGCCTTCAAAAGTGATCTCATAGATACCGTCAGAAACCTCTGTCATCTCGTTTTCGGGAGCAGCAGGATCCCAAGCGATACCATGGAGAAAGCTTGGCACATCAGCAGAACCGCCGCCTACAGCATAAATGTGGTCAAAGCTTGGATGAATTTCAAAGTTTACGCCGCTACCTGTAACAGTAACCTCTTGTGTTGTTGGGTTATAGTTTACTGTGATATCACATGTTGACTCAACGTTGAATGTCAAGTTGTTGCCTGTTGAGTCGCCGTGCCAGATTGCAGCACTGCCGTCTGCAGGATGCTCAACTACCTTGAGCATAAGCTCAGTCTGGGGAGCAACACCGGTGTAAACCTTTTCATATGTGCCGTCTGCCTTCTGAGTCATCAGGTTGTCCTCTAATGACGGACTCCATTCTGCTCCGAAAACTTCGGCGTTACTACCTGCAACAATGAATGTTGGGTCGCCTTCTGCTGCTGAAACGCTTACTGCTGCAGCAGAGATTGATGTGATGATGAGCATTGCTGAGAGCAAAATGCCAAGTGCTTTTTTGATCATTTACTTTTTCCTCCTTAAATTTACAATGCTTAAAAAGCATGTTTATTATATACCTCAATCTGGCAAATGTCAATAAAATTAATAAATTTACTTCAACATTTTTTAAATAATGTTATCTTCAGACAAATGCTCTGAAAATAATGCTCAAAAATCGCATTTAAACCCACAATTATTTGTTTATAATTTTTATTTGAACATTTTTATCACGTCCAAAATTATGATACAAAAAAACTTTGAATATATAAAATCACATCTTGTTTTTTCTTTTTCAGATTAAGTTTTCAGAGAAAAACAGCAAATAACAAAAAGCCTCAGACCTGATTTTCAGTTGGTTTAAAATTTTCAAATTCACCTATATCACACAGCTCAATTTCGTGACAGCCCAGCCTTGTGCTCAGCGGAGCAAGCTCCATATAGTCCCCATAGAGAAAGCGCAGGTATTCGTCGTATTTTTTGGGGACGGGAAGCTTTTTGCCCTCAAAATCCGCATATACAGCCTCGTCAAGATAATCCGAAGGAAAACTGCCGTTATATACGTTTCTGCCCATACCGTCATAAAGGTACTTTGCGTTCTTTTTTCTTTTAAAGAAGCTTATTGTTTTGTCGCGCATCCACAAGCTAAAGCGCAGCGGAAAGAGCCTTACGCAAAAATTGGTAAAGGCTGTTTGAAGCCTGTTTCCGTTGTCGGTTTTGCGGTTGTTCCACTTGTTAAATACAAGCGCGCGTGTGAATATCGTCATTCCCATGTGCAGCTTTCTGCCGAGCGCGGAATTCGCGGTTTTGTCATGACAAAAAATGTCAAAGGCTATGCCGTTGTGCATATGGCGGTGTTCCTTGGCAAACTTTGTGGCAAAAACCGTGTTGTCAAGCCGCAGCTTCGCGAATTCGTAATAACAGCTTTTGTCGGTCTTGCTGCTTTGAAAGGTCATTCCGGGCGGCAGCTCAAAAGCGGCGATCTCGCAAAATTTGTCGTAATCCTCGCGCAGCATCATCATGTCCGCGTCGTCGTCCCACGGAATAAATCCGCGGTGCCTTATCGCGCCGAGCAGGGTGCCGCCGCCAAGAAAATATTTTATGCCGTGCTTTTTACAAATTCTGTCAAATTCAAGCATAAACGCCAAAAGAACATGCTGAATGGAATCAAGCCGTCCGTCATGGGTGTTTGGCAGGCTCATTGCGGATGGATCATCGGTATTGCTCATCACACAAAGCTCCAGCGCGGTTTCAAGCTTTATTTTCGGCTCGCAGCCGTAGAAGCTGATTTTGTTCGCGTTGACTGCGCAATAGCCCGGGCTTTCGGTATCAGCAAGCGAGATTTTGGCTCTCTCGCCGTAAACATCCTTTAAAACCGCTGCGATCATTCTGTCAGAGGCGGTTGAGTTAATTCCGCTTAAGTTATAGGTTTCGTTTTTATCCAAGCCGTTGAGCGCGTGAAAAATCGCGTTGAAAACATCGGTGAGATAAACAAACGTTTTTTTGCCGTCAGAATCTCCAAGGGTGCAGGGCTTTCCCTTTGCAACCGCTTCAAAAACACTGTCAAGGTGTGATTTAAGCCCCGAGCACGCGCCGAGCACGATTCCGGTTCTCAGAACGGTCAAATCAAAGCCGCGCTGCCTTTGAGCGCTGTGCCAAAGGTTCTCGGCGGCTCTGAGGTACGAAGCCTCCGCTTTGGGAGCGGCTTGGGTAGATACGTCGGCATATTCATTCTCCGAATAAACTCTGCCTGCACCGTGGCTGCCGTAAACTCTGCTGTCGCTCAGGTACACTGCTGTCGCTCCGCTTTCGGCACATACTGATGAAAGCAAGTTTATTACTTTGATTTCTTCGGCAAAAGCCTGCGGTGATATTTCTTCGCAGCAAAGTCCGGTATGGATAACGTGATCCGCGTTTTTTACTTCGCCGGAAATCGCATTATAATCAGCAAAAAGGATATCCCCGCGTTTTTTTACCTCGCTGTAAAAGCCGTCCGCGTCTCCGAAAAAAATGATCCTTGCGCCTAAATTTTGCGCGTCGTTTTGATATAACAGCGCATAGCAAAGACAGCGGGCAATGTTTTGTCCGCTGATAAGAATGGTTTTATTTTTAAGTTGTTGAATTTTGGATTTGTCAGCCTGCGGCATTGCAGCCCAGTCAGCTTCAAATTCGTTCAAAAAATTTTTCATATTTTCAAATCAATTAATGTAATACCGCATAATTCAGCTTGCGGATTGCGCAGTAAGATTTTTGGGCAGAGTGTTCAAATAATCAGTACGCATACTGACGTATGGGTGCTGATACTTGGGCACTATGACGAAACAATAAAAGTCAAGGCGTGCGCCGTAAATTGTGCGGTGTTGCCTTGGATTATTTTTTCTTTTGGCTTGCCTTGTAGTCCTGATAAATCTTCAAGGTTTCCGGGGTGGGGCCGTCGTGAATAACAGTGCCCTTTCTCAGATAGATCGCGCGCGGACAGATTTCCTTAACGGAATCCGCGCTGTGGCTAACGTAGAGCACGGTAGTTCCGGCAGTGATAATTTCCTTGATTTTGCTTTTGCACTTTTTCTTAAACGAAGCGTCGCCGACAGCCAGCGCTTCGTCAACAACAAGCACATCAGGCTCGATATTAACGTTTATCGCGAAGCCGAGACGCATTTTCATACCGCTCGAATACGTTCTTACCGGCTGATCGATATAGTCGCCAAGCTCGGCAAAGTCGATGATTTTTTCTTCAATTTCCTTGATGTATTCGTCCTCAAGACCGAGAATATAGCCTTTTAGATAAATATTTTCTCTGCCGGTCATTTCCATAGAAAAGCCTGCTGTAAGCTCCAACAGCGCGGCAACCTTGCCGTTTACAATGATTTCGCCCTCGTCGGGAAAGGCAACGCCGGTGATCATCTTTAGCAGGGTTGACTTTCCGGCGCCGTTGTCGCCGACGATTCCCACGGATTCGCCCCGGGAAATCTCAAAGCTTACGTCGTTGAGCGCGCGGTTGGTTTTCATGTGAAGCGGCTTAAAGAAAAGAGCCTTGAACCTTTCGCGGTCGTTTTTGTATAAAATATAGGTTTTGCTGACGTTCTTAAACGAAATAATTGTTTCTGACATAATTCCTCCATTAAAGCACGTCGGGAAGCTTTTTCCTGAGTCTGTTGTAATTATACACGCCGAGAGCAAAGACTGCGGCAAATTCCGCAATAAAAATCACAAGCTCGGTTTTGTATGAGAAAAACGCTCTGTGATAAAGGAAGCAGTTTCTGTAGCCGTTTACAAAAAAGTTGATAGGGTTGAACATCATAACGGTTTTGAGAGGCTCGTCAAAGCTGTAGGTGTCGTACATAATGCCCGACAGCCAAAATACGCCCGACATAACCGAAACGATAAGACTTTCAAAGTCCTTGCTGAACGCCGACATCGGCGCGGTTGACCACGAAAGCGCGAGAAAGAAAATGTACATCAACGGGCAATATAAAAAGAATTGCAAATTGTACAGGCTTGGTCCGATCGAGAAAAACACATAAATATACAGTATAAACGCAAGAAGCAGATGAACAAAAAGCCTCGACAGCGAGGTGTAGGTCAAAATAGTCGAAACCGGGAATTTGACCTTGGTGATAAACTGACGGTTTACCCTAAGCGTTTTTGCACCCTGAACTATGCTGTCCAGAATAAAAAACCACGGAATAATTCCGATGAACATAAAGGTGAAAAAGTCGATTGAAAAAGGCTCGGGACCGCCGAGATTTACGTTTACGCTCTTGAGCTGCTTGATGCCCACCGAAAACGCAAACCAATATACAAAAACCGTGAACGCGGGCTTTACAACCGCCCAAAGCGGACCTATGACCGCGCCCTTGTAGGTTTTGATAAGTTCATTTTTTGCCAAGAGAAATATCTGTTTTCCAAATCCCTTGTGCTCCTGCAAAATATTACGAAAACCGTGCAAAATACGTCCTCCTTGCAACAAACGGCGGGAATACACCGCGCCGGTTTAAATGCTGTAAAAAAATACATCTTATATTATAGTACTTTTTCAATATTTGTCAATCGGCAATCATTCGTCTATTGCTCCAATTGCCCTGAGCTTTGAGATAACTGAGCTGACGTCCTCTGCCATTTCTTGGCGGCTTCCGTCAAATTCTGCTGAAAGCGCGTCTATGATTTCTTCCTTGGTTGTATCCTTTGTAAGGCAATTTAGAATAACTCCGACTGTTGCGTTTCCCTGTCCCAAGCCGTGAAAGGGAGCTTCGGCAGTCGGTATCAGCATGGTTTCTCCGTCCAAATTATAAATCAAATATTTTTTGTTAAGCTTCATTTTTCTTACCTGCAATACAACCGGACAGACTGCGCGAACAGGTCTGCCCGGTTGCTTTTTTGATTATAGGCGACACCGTATATCAGGTGCGCGGTATTGTCTTAGGGCAATACCGCATAATTCCGGTGCGCGGATTGCGTAGTCAGATTTTTCGTCAGAATGTACAAATAATCAGTGTGCATACTGACGTATGGATACTGATTTGCAAGCAAGGCGTGCGCCATGAATTGTGCGGTGTTGCCTTAGGGATTGGTGCCGTTTGGAGTCAGCGGAGGCAGCACCTCGGGATTTGTTGCCATTGAGCTTACCTGATTGTAGCTGCACATACATCCGCCGTAATAATTATTGACATAGTTATTATAGAATACACGCAGCTTTCGGTTCGCGTCGTAGTAACGGATATATGCTCTGGCGTCGATTTTGCTGTCTTTCTTTTCGGCAGAAGCACCCTCATATGTAACAACAAGAGTGTAGAGTCTGTAGTCGCCGAAGTTTCTGTGATCCTCTTTTACTACTCCGTTGTTTACATTAGCGTAATTTGAGCCCTGCTTTTTGCCGAGTCTTGACGTACAGTTTACGTTAGAAATGTAACGATAGTCCGTTGCCGGCGAACCGCTTACTCTTGTATCAACTCCGTTGACATTAGCTCCCTTGTATTGAAGCTTATATTGCGAAAGCTCCTCAGCCGTCAGGCCATAATGACCTGTAAAGGCTTCTATATTAGATTTTGTGCCTACAACGTAGCCGTATTCAACCGGAACATTGCTGTCATCAACATCAATATCAGACAGGGCGTCTATAGATTTGTATAAGGATTCGCTGAGGGATGTAACAAATCTAAGTCCGGGAGGCGTGATATTATTGTTGAAGTTAGAGTCGGTCATATTCGGAATACGAATTTGAACGCCGGCAAGACCAAAACCGCGATAGCTTCCGGTAATATTAGTGTCGCTGCCGTCCTTGCTTACTGTGCCGACTGCGATCCACTTGGCATAAAGATGATAGTCAAAGTCGCGGTCGGGATCCTCGTAGGTATCATTCTCAAAGATAGCCGCTGCGTTGGCAGAGCTGTCGGGATCATTGCTTTCTGTGTAATCGCTGTTGTGATACCAGCCTGCGAAAACATATTCGTCCCCTGCCCATGCCGGGATATCATAGAAATGACTGATCTTGCCGTCTGACAGTTCCGTAAGCTCAAACGTTTTGAATATTTTTTGCTTTTGTTCGTCGGTGCCGTTCGGTCTGTTTTCGTGGAAGATGATTTTGTAGTCATGAGAACCGCTGCTCTTCTCTTTCCACTTTGCATACAGATGATAGTCGGTTTCACGCGGCGAATACGTATCGTCAAAGCTTGACCTTGAATCCGCAATGCTGTCAGGCGAGGCTGTGACGGTATAATCGCTGTTATGATACCAGCCGTCAAAAACATAGCCTTCTGTCGGACAGGTAGGATTCGCGAAAGGTGTTATCCGGCGCTGCTCATTCAAATCCGAATAATCAACTGTATTAACGACATTCTGCTTTTGCTCGTCTGTTGCTCCCGGTGCGTTTTCGTGGAAGATGATTTTCAGATCCTTTTTCTTCCACATAGCGTAAAGGTGATAATCGGTGTCAGTCTCCGGAACCGCATAGGTATCGTCAAAGCTTGATACTATGGTTGCGGAGCTGTTGGGCTCTGAGCTTTGAGAATAATCGCTGTTGTGATACCAGCCGCAGAATTCGTATTCACTTCCCGGGAATTCAGGATATTCGTCAAAGCTGACTACCTTGTCGTCAACCAACTCGGAAGGATTGACGATTTTAAATGGATTTTGCTTTTGAGCGTCCGTGCCCTCGGGTTTATTTTCGTGGAAGATAACCCTGTACTTTATCCACTTTGCGTAGAGGTGGTAGTCGCCGTCACGCGCGGGATAGCTTTCGCTGAAGTCGGCTTTGCCGACCGCAAGGCTGTCGGGATCGGCAAGCTCGGAAAAGCTTTCGTCGTAATACCAGCCTGCGAAAACATAGTCGTCTCCTGCGCAATCGGGATATTCGCCGAAGGAATTCACCTTTTCCTCGCTCAAATCCGAGGGTTCAATAATTTTAAAGGCTTTTTGCTTTTCGGCGTCTGTTCCCTCGGGTTTGTTTTCGTGGAAAACTATCTTGTAGCTCGGCTCGTCTACCATTTTTACATAGGTAACCTGCTTACCGTTTACGCGAATGATACCCTCAACATCGACTGTGAAAGGAATATCCTTGGCTGTTTTGTATTCGTTTATGCTTTCAGGAGCGGCAACTTCGTGCAGTACATAATTGCCCGGCAAAATGTCATAGCGCAATACCTCGTCTGTTGAGGTAAACGACGTAAAGTAGTCGGTGTAGTTTTCGGTTAGGGAGAGCGGAACCGCTCCTTCCCTGAGATTGCCTTCGGAATCAAAATTC
Source organism: uncultured Ruminococcus sp. (assembly GCA_905233145.1). Taxonomy (GTDB): domain Bacteria; phylum Bacillota; class Clostridia; order Oscillospirales; family Acutalibacteraceae; genus Ruminococcoides. The sequence continues at coordinate 10,125 of CAJODI010000029.1, forward strand.
CGGGTATTATTATCATATATCTCAAGCGTTGCGCCGGCAAGAGGTTCATCCTTTGAATTAACCTTAAGAAGCTTTGCCTTTACACCTGAAACAACATGATAAATTTTGTTACTGGAGATATCTGTGAAGGGTACTCCGTCAACTGAGATGATCTTTGCCTCATTAACGATTTGGGTTTCGATTTCAAGCGTTACCTTGACCGGGATCGTGATTTCCACCGTTTCGCCGGGATCGAGCACATCAACAGTAGCGGTGAAAAGTCTTGAAACATCCGCGCCCAGGTCGTTTTTCTTGGTTTCAAGCGTGTACCCTACTCTTGCCGTGTTGTCGATCGGAATAGAATTGCCGCCGTCGAACTTGACAGTGTAGTTATTGTTCGGAACAAGTCCGAGCGGAAATTCATCCGTCATGACCACATCATATAACGGAATATCGGGATCCGGGTTGGTAATAGTCATGACATAACTGAGCACGCTGTTCTTTACAACCGTTTCGGCTGTTTCGGGCGTATCTCCGCCTGCCGGGTATGCTGATTTGACAAACTCAGGTTTCCTAAAGCGAAGAGTTACGCTTGTGCGCGCGTGTTGGTTTATCGGCTTTCCTATTTCGGAGTTGAAGCCGATGATGTCCGCTTCGTTATAGGTTTCGAGATCTGTTTGCGGTGCTTGTTCGGGTGAGATCATATTGATCTTAAAATCCAGGCCTTGCCTGATTCCAAGTACAAAATCACCGCCGTTTGACGTCTTTCGGCAGTCAACGGCTATTGCGACTACCTTTGAGTTGTCCGGCTTGGTTGTTGTCCAAATCTTTTGATTGTTAATCTCGTAATCCAAGTCGAACATTTCTTTTGTGATATCTTTTTTTGCGATCGTATCGGAGGACAGATAGTAAATCACAGGCTCACAGGTATCTTCATCACTCTTGTTGTGGCTGTGCTGTTCTTTGATTTTGCTCACGTCAACCGATTGAAAATCGCCATACCACTGAGAATCTTTTCCGCCTATTTGTCTTTCGATAACATCATAGATAACAAGGTTCTCGGTTTGTGTTTGAGTGCTTCCTTCATAGGAGATATGATAAGAATATTTGGTGTTAAGGCCAACCACCTGATGACGCGCAATGTCCGCGCCCTCGGTGTGTACGTTTGAGTCCGCGCCGTACTGATATACCTGCGGAGGTCTCAGCGTTGTTGTGTTGTAGTTATACGCGGTCTGATTTGTGTCTACCGAAGTGAAGAAAGCTTTGACCGTTGAGTCGTCAATATTGTCCCGCTTTAGGCTTCTCAGCTCGGGCACACTTTGGTTGGGCGTAGTGTCTGTAAACGCGACATAGTTCTTTGGCGTTGTGCCGTTTATGTGCAGGTTGTTGATGGTCGACTTACACTTATAATATACCACAAAGCCTGTTGCTTTCATGTCCTCGGGGCAGTTGATGTCAATAATCATCATGGTCTGACCGGAGTTTTCCCAGTTATCCTCAAACCTTACCGAATAATACTCCGGTGAGATCTTACCCGGAAAATCCGTTGCGCTCAGGCTGTAGCTTGTTGCGTTGGCAGATGATTTCTGACTGTTCATTGTTGTGCTGCCGCGCTGCTGAGCCTGCTCCTGAGTACGTCCGCAAACAATGATTTTGGACTTGTCAACAATGAAGCCGTATGGCAGAAGGTCATGGAAGGTACCGGATTTGACGCGCTTGACAGAATCCGTCTGGTTTTTGCTGTAGGTCCAGCCGGTAATAGCTACCGGAAACTCAACCGTGGAAGCGATCTCGTCGGTTTCAAAATACCTGGGCCTGCTGCCTTCCGGTTCAACCGTAAACTGGTTAAGACAGCTTTTTGCCGCTCTTAGCTCGCTTTCACTGAGGGTAAGCTCATAGGAACTGAGCCACGCGTTATATTTTTTGGATTCGCAGACAATATCTTCAAAGCCCTCTCTTTTGATATCAACCTGAGCCTTGTTCTTGATTATTGTGTGCTTACCTTCGCCAACGTGCTCGGCTGCCTTTGAATAAATTTTGTTTGTATCCTTTAGCTTAAGAGCCGTATCAATTTTAAAATCAGTGATATAACGGTGAGATGTGTACTCTATCTTGTAGCCTACGGTATCGGCAGGCAGCTCGACAAACGCCCTGTATCCCCCGTTTTCGCCGTCCGCAGGCTCAAGCTCGTCGCGGTAAATGGTCTTAAGCGGCATGAATTCCGAGGAACCCATTGTTCTTGTGTATATAATAATATTTTGATAGTCTAAAACATTATTATTCTGATATGGCTTTGCCCAGTTCTTTTTTGTTCCGTCGTCGCTGACCATAACGGAATCGAACTCGTTTATGGTAATGTCAAGAGAAGTAAAGTAATAATCACCGTCGTCGAGCTGAACCTGGTCGGCAGCATTCCACCTGCTCTTGTTGACTGTGTCGCCGTCCTTTGCGCCGGAAAGCAGCACGTCGTTCCTGCCCTTTACGCCGTCGGAAAATACATAGGTACGCGGATTTATGATCATTTCACCCGCTCCCGACCAACCGGGATTGTCGGAGTTATCATCCTCTTTGTATACGATGTTGTATTTCAGCTCATCGAGCTTTGACGCGCTGTTGTCAAGAAGCAGATCCTGACCGCCCGAAATATAGTGCTTGCTCTGAGTTCCCGAGTCGGGTATATACTTTGTGATCGCGCGAATTCCGTCGTCATATGTTTCGCCGACAAACGCCGAAGCCTTGCCTGTGGTTCTAAACTGCTCGACATAGCCGGACTTCCATTCAACATTAAGGATCGCCTCGTTATATACCTGAGCCCATGCTCCTGCCGCCATTGCTTCCTTGAGAGGGTGCTTGGTAACAACCTGAATTGTTTTGGCAGAGTCGCCGGTATATTCCTTTGACCAAACTCCAAGGTCGGGAGCATATACAACAGAACCGTCGTGAACAGTGTCCTCGCTCCAGTTTAGTCTGTAGGGCTGGTTGCTGTTTGTGTTGGCAGACTTAAGGTTCCAGATCACGTAAAAATACTCTTTGGAATCCATGGGCTCCGGGCCCCATTTGGAGTTCCACGAAAGCGTGGCTGTTGACTGTTCCTTTGTGACCTGAGTGTTTACTTCTGTATGGAACTCAACACCGAGCTGACGCTGCTGATAAACCTCAAATTTGTTTGTTTCCGGGTTTTTTAACTCAATTTTAACGTCAAAGGTATTGCTGTAATAATCCTGATAAACGCCGTTTTCGTCGGTGTAGCCGCCCTTGACCTTCATCGGGTCTACGGTATATACGGGCTCCAGTGTGGTGCTTCTGAATTCAGCGTTATTAGTCAGAATAAAGTACTTGTCATCCTCGGAGGACGAAACGTCAAAATTAGGAAACAAGCTGTTCACCTGCGTCACCTTTCGGTCGTCCAAGTCGTCCCAGCCCAGGAAAAGCTGCTTTGGAAGGGTGATCCTTACATCTCCCTCGGAAATTCGGTAGTTGGTGATCATCGAAAAGTCAACGGTTAGGTGAGCCGACACATTTCCTGTGTCCTGTGGATGGAACACAAGGGTGTCGCCTACATTGGTGACATCCGCGTTTGACAAGGTGCCCCAGCGAATAGTAGAGTAATAGTCGTCTGTATTTACCCTGTTGTCAACCCAGTTTGCATAATATTTAACATTGCTCTGAATAGGAGTCGAGGTTGTGAGCTTCTCTCCCTGTCCGTTTGGCTCGGTATACCAGCCGTCAAAGGATTTTTTGATTACAGAAGTGGTATCATTAACCTCAACACAGTTGGCTCCGGGCAAATAGGTAAAGGTTTTGCCGTAAGCGATCGTATAAACTGTATCTCCTGCCATTTTACCTTCGGTAGGATCAAAGGTTACCTCGCAGGTATGATCGTCCCAGCGTGCCTTTAGCGTTACATCCTCTGTTATAACGCTGTTGTAATCATATTTTTCTCCTGTTAGTTCGTTATACCAGCCCCTAAAGTTCGCGTGCTCCTTTACGGGAGTCGGGAGCTCGCCGATCTTTTGACCGGTGTATACTTCTGTATATACCTTTTCTTCGGTTACGGCAGTGGTGCCGGCCATGTATGAACCGCCGTCCGGGTCGAGCGTTACCTTTGATGTGGCGTTTCGCTCCCAGTGAGCCTTGAAAACAGATCCGTTCTCACTTAGATCAACAACCTGATTGTTTTCGACCTTTTCATCGGTATCTCCTATATACCATCCGAGGAAGGTATAGTTGGGTCTTGTAACCGAAGGAAGCTCGCCGAGGTTATATTCGGGATCGTCCCGGATAATATAGCTTGGATAATTGTATGATTCTTCGTTGGTTACGGGGTCAACTATTTTTGTATATGAGCCTCCGTTGGTCTGAAACTGAGGCTTCCAGCCCCAGTGCGCGTAATATGTTTCGTCGCCCGGAGCAATGTGAGAATCAAGGTTTATTGCCTGAGAGCCTCCGGTCTGTGCGGTGTACCAGCCGCCAAAGGTTTGGTCGCCGTAGTATGGAGTTGGAATTGAACCGATCGCCTGACCGAAATCAATAACCTTTACATAATCGTCCGCGCTTTCTTTGATTTTGCCTCCGTTTAGCTTAAATGTTACAACAGGCTTTTTCTGCCAGCGCGCATAAAGCGTGCGTGATTCGGAAACATAGGCGGTTTGGGTTTCGGAATCGGTTTCCGCAAGAACAACCTTTCTGCCGTCGTCCGTGTACCAGCCTAAGAATGTGTATCCGTCTCTGATAGGCTCGCTGAGCGGACCGTAGGGCACGTTCTCGTTTTCCTTGAGGGTATAGTACCTTTTCGGCACTTCCGTCGCGCCTTCGCCTGAATCAAAGGTTATGGTAACGTCAGGAACACGCCACATAGCGTATAAGTCAACCGTTGCGCCGTCAATCGTCGTGAGCTTGTCAACAGATTCGTTTGCGGCAAAGTCCTTTCCGTTTCCCGAGGGCTGGGTGTTCCAGCCGGCAAGGATTTTGTTGGGATCCTCCGAGGTGAAAACGTTTCCTTGAAGGGGTACAAATTCGTTGTATTCCACGTTTGAAATTGTTTCCGTAACGTCGGCAGCTTCGTTGCTGTGGAGGACAATGTTATATTTTATCGGGGTCCACTTTGCGTAGTAGTTCCACGCTTCCGCGACAGGCTGATTTTCATTGGCGGGGTCAAGCTCAAGCTCGTGCTCGTCGCCGTTGTCGTCTGTGTAGAACCAGCCCGCAAAGCTGTAGCCGTTTCTGGTCGGCTCCGTCAGTGTTCCCGGCGGAATATTGAGCTTGGACTTTCTTGCGCCGTCCACCGCCTGCTGAGCAGGTGAGCCGCCCTTGGCGTTAAAGGTGATTTTGGATACGGCGATCCATGTGCCGGCATACTCCGGCTGAAAATCACAGAAAAGCTCTGAGGTGGTTTTTGTGGTTCCTACCGGGCATGTTTCAATATCCGGCAGATTAACCCATGAAATGCTTGATCCGTTGTTGTACTTTGGATACTGATAGGGCGCGTTTTGAGTCGGAGCGTTATTTTTAGGATGACTGATATATGTGTTTTCGATATCCTTGGGCTGATCGGTTTTTACCCATGTGCGCTCCACCGGAGGAACACATGTACCGTATCCCATGGGATAACCGTTGCGTATGGTTTGATTATTAGGCGGATAATACTGACTTAACGTTACCTCGGAAAGCTCCTCACAGCCCTCGAATATGTTTACGTCGGTTCCGGAATCATTTTCGTTGAACTTAAGTCCTGTGTAATAATACCATGTGTTTTTATAGAAATTGAGTCCCAGGCCGCCGAGATCCAGTTTCTTAAGGCTTTTGCAGCCTCTGAAGATTCCCGGACCGCCGATAAAGGTTTTGCAGTTGCTCAGATCAAGGGATTCGAGCGACTCACAGCCGTCGAACATATATCTGTGTATCCAGCCTCCGAAGCTGTTTTCCTCAACAAACAGCTTGTCGGTGTTCTTGATTCGCACAAGGCTTTTGCAGTTTTTAAACATGCCGGCAAGCTCAAAGTAGCGCGTCACTAACGCAAGGCTGTTGTGGTTTTCCGCAAGCTCATAGTAAAGATCCCAATTAGCCAGATCGATCTCTTCAAGAGAAGTACAGCCCGAAAACATTGAGGTAATTCTTACACGCGCGCCTCCGCTTCCGGCAATAATGGTCTTATCGCCGCTGGTTGTGGTAAGCCCGGTATAACCTGCCGGAGCTTCCTGAGCGTCTTCGGCAAAGGGATAATCCCGTCCGGGAGAAAAGCCGGGAGCAAAGGTAACGCTCTTGAGAGCAGTGTTTTGATATATAAAATTCTGTAAATCGTAAACGGACGTTGGGTTTATGTAGCTAAGATCCAAGGTCTCCAAAGCATTGCAGTTTGTGACAAAGCAGTTGATATACTTTATTTTTGACACGTCAACATTTTCAAGATTTATATCTGTCAGCATGTTGCAATAGTTTACAAAATTGACCATGTATTCAACGCCTGACAGATCAAAGCCGCTGAGATTAAGACTGCTCAGGCTGTTTAATCTTATGAAATTGTCAATATCTTCAACCTTTGAGGTATCAAAATGTGATAGATCAAGGTCATAAACCGCCGGAGTGCCGTTTGACGCGCTTGTGCTGGTGTTGCAATAAAACGCGTAGGACATACTCTTGCAGTTATCGGTTTTTAGGTTTTTCAGACGTTTGAATTCACTAATATTTCGGAAATTATAAAACCAGCTCGCAATATATGTCGGCGCGATTTCGTCCTTGAAGTCAACGCTGACAATATTTGTGGCGTAGCTGTTCCACGGACAATAAACATTTTGTCCGTTTTGCACAGCGTTAGTCTTGGTGTTTCTGACATGCGGAAGTCCGCTGTCCAGATACAGTTCCCTTGTATAATACTTTGTTCCGGCAAAATTGCCGCCTTCAAAGCCGTCGCCGACGCCGTATTTTTTTACAAGGGTTCTTCCGGCAGCAGGCTCCGGGCTGCTTTGAAACACAAGCTCCAGATTCTTTGTCTGCGATGAAATACTCTCATCCTTTTTATAGAGCATGGCGTAGATGCTCTCGTCTGTTGCCGGCTCGCCTACAGAGGAATTTGTAACCTCCGCGGACATTACCGTAAGCTCCACCGGTACGGCAAGACTCAGCATTACCGACAGAATCAGTATGATCGACAGAGCCTTTTTTGCCGCCTTTTTTATTTTTTTCTTTTTTAACATAGTATCACCTATCCAAATTATCTTTTACGGGCGTCTCTTGCCGGAGATACCCTTATAAATTTACCTCGGTGTTTTTTCATTTGTTCACAGATAAATCTCCCTCCTGTTGTAAACTCTCTATAACTAAACGGCGTTTTTATGGAAACGTCGGTGCGATTTGCGGCTGATATCAAGGCAATACCGCACACCTGAATTATGCGGTGTTGCCTCAAATCGGCAGATCGGGTACCGAAAGCTTTGGCGGAAGCAAAAAATACACGGACAAGCTGATAAAGCCCAGATAAAATATCGGGCGGATAACTATGGTTCTCAGCCTGCTTGCCTCTAAACCAACGCCGTATTTGCAGAACAGGATGATTTCCAACACAAAGCTGCCGGCGAACAATAACAAAGCGACCAGCGGAAGGATTACAGACGCCTTGGGATAAAACGGAAGGTTTTTTACGATAAAGGCATAATAGAAAAACAAGACCGGCAATGCCGCAAGCGTCATAAAATACGCGCCGCCGTACAAAAGCGTATTCAGCCTTGAAAAATCAATATACGCGACAGTCTGTCCTATCATTCGCAGCTTGAGCGCGAATACCAGGAGCAACGCAACAATAAAAACAGCCTTGCGTATATTAAGAAACCGGATATCTTTGAATTCGGACGTCCACGCGAACACGGCAAACACGGCAAACAAAAGCGCTACGAGCGCGGTGATAGCGATTCCGTACACAGGAAAATATTTGCCGTCTCTGAAAATAATAAACACATTGTATGCTGAGTATAAAGCAAACAGGATACCTGCCAGCTTTATGGTAAACCATCTGAAGGTAAGCCTAGTTTTCATAATTCCCTCCCAAAAAACAAATACAGGTAATTTCGCTGAAAATCAAAATAAGGGCGGAACACCTTGTCCGTCCTTTTTGATAGTCTTAAAACCATGAACCCGGCATATCAAAGTCGTCAAAAGAACCGTATGCATTTTCTTTTTCAGACAACGGGTTCGTCGGATCTGAAGGAAGCATTCCGGATGTGGTGATCACATCCTCCGAATCAAACTCTGTAATTGTTAAGTTTTCACGCTGATATACAGATTTCATTTGAAATCCTCCTTAAGATTTTGCAATATTACGGCTGAAAAATATCACGTCCCCAGCCTTCTGCGTCTGTCGCGCTCTGAGTTGAAGGCTCAGTCGGCGGTTCGGTCAAAGGCTCAGTCGGCTTCTCGGTCGAAGGCTCAGCCGGCGGTTCAGTCAAAGGCTCTGTCGGCTTTTCGGTCGGCGGTTTTTCGGTAGTTTCCGTTTGCTGCCCGTCAAGCTCGGATCCGATTGGGTAAAGTGATTCAAGACTTGCCAGCCAAAGCTGAATGTGAGTAGCGTCAAATATATCAATTACGCCGCTTTTGTCTACATCTGCCGCCGGTTCGGAAAAATCACCTTTTTTGGGGATTTCGGCAAGAACACATTGAATAGCGGTCACGTCCTTGATAGAAACGGTTCCGTCACAGTCAGCGTCTCCAAGTATGCCTTGGGCAGAAGCTGTAACAGTTCCGTTGAATATCACAGTCGCGCCGACAAAAATGCAGGCAAGCGTCACAGCAACAGAACTGAGTAATTTTGAGCTTGTTAAAAAAAATCTAAAGGTCATTAATATTCACCTCTGCATTGTCTCTCTCACCCTCACTGTCCGGGATATCCGGTATGATCACAGTCGGATGAGCAGCGTCGGGCTCCGAGATTTCAAAATCATCATCCCGATCGGTTCGGCTTTCATTTGCCGATTTTTCGTTATTTTTTTCTCCGCCTTCACCGGAGTCTGTTTTTTCGTTTTTGCCTGTTCGGCTATCGTCCTCTGATTTTTCGTCTGCGCGCGCCTCAGATTTTTCGTCAGCCTTTGGTACGGACAAAGCTTTGCCGCTTTTTTGCGCGTCCGAAACATCATTGCCGCTGCCGCTTTTATATTCATTTTGTTTTTCGTTTTTATTTTCCGCGGCTCGCTCTTCGTTTTTTTCATCGTTCTTTTCAGAATCGGCACCGTCGTTTTGCCGCACAGAGGTTTCGGCAGCGGCGGAAGCCTTCTGCGGTTTTGAGGTAAGCTGCTCTGTGCCGATTTGAGAAGGCGTCGCAGAAGAATCGGCGTTTGGATCCTTGTTCTCACCGCAGGATGAAAAAATCAAAATAAAAATAACAAGAATCGCTGTCAACGACAATATAGTACCAATTCTTTTATTGTTTTTAGAATTTATCACAAACATATAATCTCACCCTTACCTGTCACAATACCGCGTTTACTCAGTAAACACTGTAAAGCAGGGCGTTATGGCTTTATATAAGGAAATCTCAAAAAGAAAGAAAAAAGTTTTCGTTTTATTTCAAAGAAAAAAGTTTTCGTTTTATTTCTTTTTTTATATAGCTACAAATTTTACACTTGTTTTCAAGTTTAAAAAGTTTTTTCATCAAACATCAAACATTAGACAAAAATTCATTACTTGGTCTATTTTACTACTATTATTACCAAAAGTCAACAATAATACATATTATTTTTGTGAAATTAATTCTACAATTGATCTGTTCATTTAATTATTATACCCACCCAATTATATATCGCCGAAAAAACATAAAAAAGTACGCACTCAAAATCAGGAGTCATTTGTGATTCTGCTAAATAAACGCTGTATTTACACGATAAATGTGTTAATTATATCCTAAATAACTTGCAAACTTCTTAAAAAAATGTTATCATAGTCTTATCATAGTCTTAAATAATCAAATAAAGGAAATACCGTATAATTCGGGTATGCGCCGCGAATTTTACAGTGTTGCCTAAATATAAGAGGTGAAAGTTATGTCAAATGAAAAACCTGCTGCCGGCAAGGGCGGCGAACGCTATGTTCCCTTTGGCGAAAGGTCGGGCAACGAATCCATTGTTTATTTTACCCGCGAGCTTTCCGCGGAAGGTCTGAAAAAGGTCTATGAGAAGGTCAACGGCACATTGTCGGGTAAAATTGCGGTCAAGCTCCACACCGGCGAGCAGCACGGACCGAATATTATTCCCCATGACTGGGTCAGAGAGCTTTTTGCTTCCGAGCCTGAGCTGAAAAACGCTGCCATTGTTGAAACCAACACCTACTACGAGGGCGACCGCTACACCACCGAGCAGCACTTGGAAACGCTCAAAGTCAACGGCTGGACGTTCTGCCCGGTTGACATTATGGACTCCGAGGGCACGGTTTGCCTTCCTATTGAGGGCGGCAAGTGGATGAAGGAAATGTGCCACGGAAAAACCATGACCGACTATGATTCCATGCTTGTTCTGACTCACTTCAAGGGTCATGCGATGGGCGGCTTCGGCGGCTCCAACAAAAACATAGGGATTGGATGCGCTGACGGCAGAATAGGAAAAAAGTGGATCCACACACGCGAGGGCGATGATATGTGGTCGATCGACACCGAGGAGCTTATGGAGCGAATCACAGAGTCCACCAAGGCGACAATTGATTTCTTCGGCAGGAATATAACCTATGTCAACGTCATGCGAAACATGTCGGTTTCCTGCGACTGCGAGGGAATCCACGCTCAGCCTGTTGTTACCCCAAATGTCGGAATACTGGCTTCAACAGATATTCTCGCGCTGGACCAGGCTTGCGTAGATTTGATTTACGCAATGCGTCCGGACGAAAATCACGACCTTGTAGAACGAATTGAAACACGTCACGGTCACCGCCAGCTGAGCTGCATGAAGGAAATGGGCATGGGCAACGACAAATACATTCTGATTGATCTTGACAACGGCGAAAAACGTATTGATCAAAAAACAGCCGTTGAAAACCTTAAACCCTTTACCGTAAAAGGAGAGTAACTATGCTTGAAAATATTATGACCCAAAAAAACATCTCCGCGCAAAGACAAATCACCCTTAAGGCTGCTTTGTCGGCAGGCTTGATCGCGCTTGCGGTTTTGCTGCCTCAAATCGTTCATATCGCACTGGGACAGCCCGGGGGAGTTCAACTTCTTCCGATGTATTTTCCGGTTCTGATAGGCGGCTGTTTGCTTGGTTGGAAATGGGCTCTGGCCGTCGGCGTTCTCTCCCCGATTCTCAGCTTTGCGATAACCTCGCTTACAGGCACGCCGATGCCGCCGCTTCCGAGACTTCCGTTTATGATAGCTGAGCTTGCTGTGTTCGCGGTTGTTTCGGGACTTTTTTCCAAAAAGATCTATCAAAACGGACTATGGGCGTTTCCCGCGGTGATTCTTGCGCAGCTTTGCGGCAGAGCGGCTTTTCTGGGCTTGACAGCAATTTTGCAGGGAATCGCACCGTTTACGTTTGAAATGATTTGGTCACAGATTTGCTCAGGCTGGATCGGTCTTGCTGTTCAGGCAGTTGCGGTTCCTTTGCTTGTTATTGCTCTGAGAGCGGTTTTGCTAAATGAAAATGACTGATTTACAAATCGCTACAGATAATCTTAGGGGGCACAGTATTTGCCTTTGCAGGGACGGAGTGTATTTTACTGATGACGGCAGAGGAATTTCTCCTATGATGAGTTTTCTTGAAGATAAACGCGAGCTTTGCGGATACTCGGCAGCCGATGTGATTGTCGGCAAGGCAGCCGCGATGCTTTTTGTCAAAGCAGGCATAGCCGAGGTTTACGGAGAAATAATGTCAGCCGCCGCGCGCGATTATTTAGCGCGGCACGGTATCCCCTGCTCCTTCGGCACGCTGACCCCAAAAATCATTAACCGAAGAGGAGACGGCATTTGTCCGATGGAACAAGCCGTTGCAGATATTGACGACTTTGAAGCAGGATATCTCGCGCTGAAAAAGAAGATAAGTCAATTACGTGTAAGCTCCGCCAATTCTCAATAAAATCATGTCTGTTAAGGCAATACCGCATAATTCCGGTGCGCGGATTGCGTAGTCAGATTTTTCGTCAGAATGTACAAATAATCAGTGTGCATACTGATTTTTGGGCAG
>CAJODI010000030.1:0-63431 GCA_905233145.1 uncultured Ruminococcus sp.
CTTTTTTGTCTGCACTCAGCGTAAAAGCAACGTCCCTTTCTCCGGTTACCGTCACCGAATCCGCGCTTCCTCCCACACACGGTATTTCGGCGCAGAAGCCCGAGTCGTCGCTTTCATAGCGAAAAAGGCGGTCAAAGCCGTAGTCAAAAAGCGACTTGTGGTCGTCCCAGTCGTTTTTGTCGTTGAGGGTTACGCAAATCAGGCTTACGCCGTCCTTTTGCGCCGAGCTGACAAGGCATCTTCCTGCCGCCGCAGTATAGCCGGTTTTGCCGCCTGTGCAATATTCATAATCCCTGAGCAGACGGTTGTGGTTTGAATATGTCGTCCTCTTGTCCCGCGGCAGAACAAAGTCAACAGTCGCCGTTTTCTGAGCCGTAAGTGATTTGAAGCTGTCGTTTTTGAGAGCCTCTGCCATGAGCAGGGCAAGGTCGCGCGCGGTTGAATAATGATCATCGTCGTCAAGACCGCTCGGCGTAACAAAATGGGTATTCTTCATTCCGATTTCGCCGGCGCGGCTGTTCATCAGCGAAGAAAAATCCTCAAAGCTGCCCGATATGCCCAGCGCGGCGGCGTTTGCCGCGTCGTTGCCCGAAGCCATCATCATTCCTGCCGCAAGGTCGCTGAGGCGAACCATTTCGCCAAAGCCAAGGTACATTGAGCTGCCCTCAGCCGCCATTTCGGGCGTGAATTCTATTATCCTGTCGTCACGCTCCGCTTCCTCAAGCGTGAGCAGAGTCGTCATAAGCTTTGTGGTGCTTGCAGGCTTCATTTTTTTGTCCGGCTCGCGCGAGGCTATTGTCTCGCCGTTTTGCGGACAATACAAAATATAGCTCTGTGCCGACACGCCGGTTTCGTTTTCCGCTGACATAACCGACGTGACCGCCGCGGAAGTCAGCATAACAACCGACAGTATTATCGCTGAAAATCTCATGATACCACCCCGTACAGAATATGCCGGGACGGAGAGAACTATGAAAGATCAGACGCTTTCATTTGTTATCTGTCAAACGTCCACATCGTCAACCGTGATTTCCGAAAAATCGTTGTCCTTGTTATTGTCCTTCTTGTCCTTTTTGAAAAAGCCGTGGATTTTGTCGATAGCTTCGGGAATCCTGTCCGCGATCGCGTCAATCGCTCCGTCCTTCTTGTCAACCGAAATCAGCCTTACGTTGCCCTTGTAAACTGTCAAAAACGCAACGGGCTTGATGGTAACGCCTGCGCCGCTTCCGCCGCCGAAGCAATCCTTGTTTTCTTTTTTGGTCGGCAGGTCCGAACCGCCCGAGGCAAAGCCGTAGCTGACCTTTGAAACAGGGATGATAAGTGTTCCGTCGGGAGAAGTAATCGGCTCTCCGATGATTGAGTTTACGTCAATCATTTCCTTGATTTTTTCCATGGTTGTATTCATCAAATTTCCGATTGGATGATCCATAACAACTCTCCTGTCTGTATACAAAATATATACTGTTTATGTTCTTATTCTTTGATTTCAAGCATGAGCCTGATTCCTTTTATGCCGTATTTTATTACCAAAGCGACAAGCCAAAGCACAAGGATTCTCGCTTTTAGCTCAAGACTGATTTGTGTTTTAGCGTTTTCTTCAAAATCGGGAGCGATCTCCACTCCGTAGCGGCGGTGCCTTGCCGCTCCCATGATTATTCCCAGAGCCGGATATACCGCCGCGCAGGTTTTTCCGTAGCTTACCGCGGTTTCGGCAGCGTCCTCCCCGGCAACCCTTATGCTGAGCATAAGCTTTTTTATCATTATGCGCCCAAAGAAAAACTTTAACGCTCCTGCGGCAAGCTCTGCCGCGCGTTTGATAAAGTCAATCAGCCACGAAAGGCCCTTTTTTTTGATGATTCCATCCTCTTTTTCCTTGGGCTTTTCGTCCTTGGGTTTTTCTTTTGTTTCTTTTTTCTTTTGTTTCTTTTTTGGCTTTTCCTTTTTGGGCTTAGGCGGATATACGGTTATCGGAACAAAGGCGATTTTAAGCTTTACTATAATATCGTCCTTCCAGCTGACGTCCGCGCCAACCGGAATCAGCAGAAGCAAAAGGATCACCGCAGCCACAATCAGCAAAATATACAGCCAAAGCAATACAATCACCCCGGAGGCTTTTCGTGAAAACAGCATATCAATTGACAATTGACAATGGACAATTTCGGTCGTGCAGACAGATTCCCTTTTTCGGAACCGTTTGTTCCCGACTGTATCACTATTGATTGATTTTTCTTGTATGGTAAAATCAATATCCGCAACCAAAGTAACGTAGGGTCGCACCGGAAGGAATGAATAATGAATAATGAATAACGAATAGTGAATAATTTTGGTCGGGAAGATAGAATTCATCTAATATATGCCTTTGTTCCCGATTACATTCATATTCATTTGGCATAATTTTACTGTAGGGGCGCACCCATGTGTGCGCCCTACCTATAAAGCCATTGATTCCTAGGGCGCACACACGGGTGCGCCCCTACACGGTGAGGGTTTACGATTTTTAAGTTGTTGATAATGATGCTAAAATATATTTTTATTCATCGGAAAGCTCGGTTTTTGGAGCATCCGTGATTTCTTCGTTGGTTTGTGCTTCTGCTTCGGAGCTTTGGGCTTCTTCCTCTTCGGGCAGAGCCGGCAGCTCGTCAAGCGATGAAACGTTGAAGCAGCGCAAAAAGTTCTCGGTCGTGCCGTAGAGCAGAGGACGGCCGGGAAGCTCAAGCCTTCCCTTTTCTTCGATCAGTCCCTTTGTTGTCAGGCTTCCGATAACTCCGCTGCAATCAACTCCCCTGACCTGTTCCACAAACGCTTTTGTGACCGGCTGGTTGTACGCCACGACCGCGAGCACCTCCAACGCCGCCTGAGAAAGCGGAGTATTTCGGCGCGAGTCCATGACGGCGCGGATCTGCCCGGCGTATTCCTTGCGCGAAGTCATCTGATAGGAGTCTCCGAGCCTTATTATGGTTATTCCCCGTTCGCCCGTGCTGTATTCATCAAGCAAAAGCGAAACAGCTTCGTCAACCCTTTCGGGAGTGGTTTCGAGAGCCCGGGCAATTCTCTCGCGCTCAACCGACGCGCCGGAAGCAAAAATAATCGCCTCGACCGCCGCTTTTATATCAAGCTCCATCGCCGCTGCTCTCCTCTCCCGCTTCGTTTTTTTCTATCATTTTTACAACGGCGTGCTCGCCGCTGCCCTCGATTACTATTCTTTTTCCCTTGACAAGCTCAAGCGTTGCCAAAAAGGTTGCCACAAGCTCGCTTTTGCCCTCGCACGCCTCAAATATCTCGTGATATTCCAGCCGCTTTCCGTGCCTGAGCCTGCGCATAAGGTGAATAATTCGGCTGTTGACCGAAACAATTTTGTGCGATACGATCCCCGAAAACGCCTGCTCCGGCGGCGGCAGCCTGCGCTTGCCGCGTCCCACCGCGCTGACATATGCCCTTGCGATGTCGGAGCTTGGGTGAAGGCGGTTGTAGGTCAGGTCAAAATCGACCCTGGACGGCTCTCTGAAAAAGCTGTCAAAGTCATATATCGTGCTCAGCCGAGCCGCAATTTCGCGGCAAACGGCGTATTCGATGAGCTGACCCGAAAGCTCCTTTTTGAGCTCCTCTGCCTCTTCCTCGTATTTTGGCAAAAGCGAAACGGACTTGATATAAACAAGCCTTGAAGCCATTGTCAAAAATTCGGAGGCAACGTCCATTTGGTTTTCGCGCATTTTGTTGATCTGCTCCATATACTGGTCGAGCAGATCGGTGATGCTTATATCATAAATATTGATTTTGTTTTTTGAAATCAGCGTCAAAAGCAAGTCGAGCGGTCCCTCAAAATCGGACAGCCTGTATTGCAGACGCGTCTGCGCGCCGCTCACGAATCAGTTGATAAACGGCACAAACGGAAGGCTCGCAAGCCAAGAAATGCCGTAATAAAGACCGTTTGTCGCCCAGCCGAGAACTCCGTTGAGCACGCCTGTCCAGATGAGAACAAACAGGATGATGAACGAAGCCTGCTGATACTTGTAGCAGAAATTAACCGCGCTGTCGGGCAAAAACAAGAACAAAACCTTTGAGCCGTCAAGCGGCGGGATCGGAATCAAATTGAACACCGCAAGGCTGATGTTTACCGAAATATAGAAAAGGAAAAAGGTTTCGAGCATTCCGCCGAAAAACGTTTGGGTGATAAAATTCGGGAAGAAAAACAGCAAAAGATTGTAGAGCAGCCTGCCGACCAGCGCAGCGACAAGGTTAGCCACAGGTCCCATGACCGCGGTAATCGCCATGTAAAGCTTTGGGCGTTTGAAGTATCCGGTGTCGATCGGCACGGGCCTTGCCCAGCCAAAGCCGACCAAAAACATCATGATCGCGCCGGCGGGATCGATATGGTTGATGGGATTAAATGTGAGTCTGCCGCTGTTTTTTATGCTCCTGTCGCCAAGACAGGAGGCGGTAAAGGCGTGCGCCCATTCGTGAAACGGCAGAATCAAAAATATTATTACAAGAACCGCAAACAATTCCGCAATAATAGTCTGAACTGAAAAATTTCCTCTTAAAATTTGATGTAGCATATTTTCCTCCGTGGGATATTTGATTGCGGCATTTACATAACAAAAGATACCTAGTATATAGTATACTATAAGCGCATAAAAAAAACAAGTCAAGAAATTTTAAAAAAAGACTTGCATTTTTTGCGATTTTCTGGTATGATAACAAAGTTAGAAATAGATTTAGCATATTAAGGAGGTGCAGACGCATGGCAAAATGTCAATTCTGCGGTAAGGATGTAAAATTCGGTATTAAGGTATCCCACTCTCACAGACGTTCTAACAGAACATGGAAACCAAACGTTCAGCGTGTTAAGGCAATCGTTGACGGTTCTCCAAAACGTGTATATGCATGCACCCGTTGCTTGCGTTCAGGTAAGGTTACCAGAGCCAACTAATCTAACAACCAACCACCAAATGTAACAAAACCGCTCTACAGCTTGTGCAGAGCGGTTTTTTGTTTTTTTTAATCTGGAATTAAAATGGTATTTCTTTTGCTGTGGTTTTTTCAGGCTACCGACGTTATTTATACATCCGCACTATCTTCTGGAATTAAAATGGTATTTCTTTTGCAATGGTCTTTTTCGGGCTACCGACGTTATTTATACATCCGCACTATCTTCCCGGATTAAAAGGTTTCCAGTTCCTTTTTGCGAATGATGAAAAGGATCGTGGCGGCAACGATTGTAACCAAAAGAAATATCAGGGCGCGAGTGGAATCTCCGGTGCTTATAAGCGCCGGGGGTTCATTTTTTTTGCGCGCGCTGTCGGGCGTTGAAGCTTTTGCGGGAGCGGAATACGGCAACGTGGTGATCTGCTGTGTGCTTGGAGCAGTTGTGAGCATTTGATCGGGAGTCGCCGGCGGAGCGGTGGTTGGCGAAACAAAGGTTGAGGGAGTCAGGGTCGTGCTGTGTGAAACGCTGACCGAGGTTGCCTCGCGGCTTTTGTTGATTTCAAAATTATTCACAAGCGCGATTTCATCGTCAAAATCAGAAAAGCCTGTTTGGGGGTTGACTCTCGACACCTTAAGCACGCTTACGGTAAGATCGATTGTGGTTGTTACCGGCTCGGTTTTGGGGAGATCCCTGATATCAAAGATAACCTTTGCAAAGATTTTTTCCTGAGTTGAAAAGTCAAACAGCCTTAGGCTTGAGGAGTTAAAGTTGATCACACCTTTTTCTTCGTTTAGCTCAAACGCCGCTTTTCCGCCCATTGACGGGCAAATTGAGGTTTTGGTGTTTTTGGAGGAATAGCTGAGCACCGAGCTGTCGTAGGTCATGCTCCACTGGGTGTTGAGGATATCTCTTGTGGATTTAAAAAGGTAGGTCACGACGATTTCCTTGGTTAGGTCGTTGTATTCCGACGTTGCCTTGGGACAAAGATTTGAAATCGCGTTGACTGTCAGATATGGAAAATCAACCACCTCCGGCTGCGGAGAGGTTGCGGTAACAGCCTGTGAAGAAGGGGTTTCGTCAGGGTTTTCGTCGATTTCGTCGGCATTTTTAGCCACCTCGCCCTCTTCCTCGGGGCGGGCAGTGTCGAAGTATTCATTATTTACAGAGGCTTCGCCGGCATAGTACGGCTCCTCACCCTGTGCCGAAAGGCTGAGAGCGGAAAACCCCACCATGGCGGCGGTGAGCAGTATTGCAAGAACAATACTGACTGCTTTTCTTGACATTAAAGTTCCTCCGAATCAACTGCTAATACTGTATGTTCGTATTATTTCTCAGGATATATTATAATACACAACCACCCAAAAATCAAGCACGTATTAGGCGGCGCCGGGTGCAGACATCCGCGGTTTTAATTTTTTTTAAAAAAGCTTGACATTTGAGCTCGGATTTGATATACTATAGTCAACGAGTTAATCACGTTTATAATTAAGTAATACTACTCTAATTTTGAATTGGAAGTTTTTCAATATTCTCCCCCCTTGATATTGAGCTGTCGGTTTTGGCAGCTCAATATTTTTTCTGCTTAAAAACCAATCGCCGCAGCTCTTTCGGGTATCATTTTGCTTGACAAATCACATTTATAAGACTAAAATATTATTTGATTTATCAACACAAAAGGAGTTTGATTATGGAAACCGAAAACAAAAACGCATTGCGCCGCTTTACCGACAAGCTGTTCGGCGGTTTAAACATGAGCTGGCCCGTGGTCATTCTTTATGCTGTTGGCACGGCTGTTTTGACAACGCTGTTTCTGATTATCCCTATTTTCAGCCACACCTCGTTCCAAAAAATGGGCGAAACCTTTGAGGCATGGGTGTTTTTTGCGATTATTATTATGGCAAATTGCAAAAAGCCGCTTGAATCCGCGCTCAAAACCTTTGTATTCTTTTTGATCAGCCAGCCGCTGATATATCTTTTTCAGGTTCCCTTTTCGGAGCTGGGCTGGGGAATCTTTGGGTATTACAGATACTGGTTCATCTGTACGCTGCTCACCTTTCCCATGGCGTTCGTCGGCTGGTTCATCAACAAAAAGAACTGGCTCAGCCTGCTTATCCTGTCTCCCATGCTGATCTATCTGACAACAGTATATGTATCTTCATTTCAGTTTGCTTTCGCTCATTTTCCGATGCAGCTCGTAGCCGCTGTTTTCTGTCTGTTGCAGGTGGTGCTTTATCTTTATGTTTTCACTCCAAAGCTTGTGCAAAGACTGATAGGATTTTTTGTTCCTCTCGCGGCGGTAATCATTTTTACCGTTATGACTCCGCGACTTGATATGAATGGAACTAATTTCCTGCCCGGAGACCCGGTCCTCAGCGAGAACGCAGTGCTTACTGTTGAGGACAACAGCTTTGTAACCGTGTCGATCAATGAAAGAGCCGACAGCTACACTACTATCGCTATTAAGGCAAGCGATTACGGCGAGACCAAAATGACGGTCAAGGACGGAGAAAATGAATATAATTACAAGCTCAGAATATATGAGGACGATTTGGGGCATGTACAAACCGAGATAACTCAGATCGACTAGAATATTTGCATAACACAACAGCTCCCTGCTTTTTCGGCAGAGAGCTGTTTTTTAATTGACATTTGACAGTTGACAATGGACAATTTCGGTCGAGAAGATAGATTTTGTTTTAAGTCAGCACCGCACAATTCATGGCGCACAAAAGTCCTACATCACAAGATATTCACCTATTCTGTAGGAGGTATCCAGTCCGACAAGGTATTTTTGGATCTCGGTAGCATCGTTGATTTTAAGACTTTCGCCCGTAACATTTCCGCGCAGGGCGATGCCTCCGTCCTCGTCGTTCAAAAGCTCGGCAAGAACATATTGAATGTAGGTCGCGTCGGTAATGGTGATCTTGCCGTCGCCGTCGCTGTCGCCTATCATATAGCGAAGCGAAGGGATTCCGTAATGACCGCAAAGCCACGCGTCGCGCTCGGCGCACCAGTTTTTGAGAAACGCAAGGTTTTCGTCATAGGTCGGAAGCGGTTGCATCATAACGTTTATCAGGTATCTGATCGACCAGCCGGCTTCGTTGTAGTTGCGGCTGAACACGTCGGAGTAGTCGCTCGCAAGGGTGTCGATCAAGCCGCCGGTTGTATATATCCCGCGGATATAATCTGCGTGAAGCGCGTACTCACGGTGCACCGCCTGCATGAACCAGTCGTATGAGCAAAGCTTTTTGTAGAACAGCTTGTTGTTGATAAACTCTCCGTCGGTTTTGAACGCCGCAGCGGAATTCGTCGAGAATTTCATGTTTACATTGCCCATCGAAAGGTCGTAGTCCCACGGAGGGCCTGCGTAGAATTTTCCGTCCTTGTAATAGAAATAGACTGAACTGAAATTGAAGTCGTTTGTTTTGATAAATTCGTTTAGCACATAGAATTTGACAAACGAAGGAAGGTCAAGACTTGCTTCGATCGCCGCCTGATCGCCGCTGTTTATGGTGTTTGTCAGTTGTGTCAGAGTGTTAGTGATATAGCCGAGCTGATCATTGTCCGGCTCGTCCGGCTCGCTGACTCCGAAACGCAGTCCGCCCACAGTGACATACGACGTGCCCTCGTCGGTTCTAAGGCTCTCGTATTCGAGCATAAAATCATTGCTGCCCTCTGTATTGATGTCAACCCTTTTGCTGCCTGCCTCAACCGGCTCCATAAGCGTGTAGCAGCCGCGGAACCTGCCGTCGAGCCACAGCTCGACTATTTTTTGGTTTGAGGTGTATTCAAGCCCCAACTCCTGCGCAAAATCAAAGGCAATGTAATTTCTGAGTAAAGTCGGGTCAAAAGGGTTTGCAAGAAGCACCCATTTTTTGGCTTTGCCCATTCCGAACAAATCCTTTTTGCTGTCAAATTTGAATGTGAAGGATTTTTTGGCAGTCATGGCTGTGCTGTTGCCCCTGACCTTCATAATGATGTGCTCCCCTGCCTCGTCGCCGATCGAAAACTGAGCGTCGGTGTAGCCGTCCTCTTTTTCGAGCGATATGCCGTTGCCGTTTGCGGTGCTGATGTGAAGCTGAGGGACCTGTACGGCTGAAACGGAAGCAGTTCCGGTTTCTTTGGCTGATACCGAACTCGCCGCCGCAAGTGAAAGCAGCATTGCTATGCAGATCATACATGCAGTAAATTTTTTCATATTTTTCATCTCCTTGCGTTTTTTCTCAAAAGAATTATAACAGCGTCTCTAAAACTCTTCGTTGATTATGCTTCTGATTTCCTCCTCGGCATGACGAACCTCTTCGTAAAAGGCTCTTGACGATACCCTCAGCGCACCGTTGCCGAGGATAATAAGCTGTTCGAGCGCGTCTGAGGTGACCACCCTGACGCGGTGGTTTTTTGCAAGCTTGTGAGACGTTCGCTCGATATATGTATCGGCTGTTTCGGCTTCCTTGGTATAAACAACGCTGATCCCGTCCACAGTCTCGATCTCGCGGTGCGCGCCCTTGACCTTGTAGGCGTCGAACACCAAAATCAGCTCGCAGCCTTTAAAGCCCTGATAATTGCAAAGAATAGTGATCAGGCAGCTTATGGCTCCGTCTATGTTTTCTTCCGCCAAAGTCCTGAGCTTGTCCCACGCGAAAATAACGTTGTAGCCGTCCACCAAAACATATTCCGTGCCGTCAAATTCGGGCGCGGTCTTTTTGTACTTGCTGTTTGCGGCAGTATCGGGAGCTTTAAAATGCCGCTTGGTTTCATTCGCTCTGCGCCTGCGCACCGGACCGTAGGTCTGCTCAAAAATCCGCATAAGCTCCTTGTCGAGCGCGAAAATATCCTCTTGGGTCTTGCACCTTTCAAAAATGCTTTGTCTGCCTGAGCCTGACGCTTCATCCTTCTTTGCGTTAAGCGCAGACGGAAGATGCATGTGCTTTTCAACCTCGTCCCAGCTTACGTTGTGTCCGGCGCCGTGAGAGCAAAAGACAGAGCCGCAGGGATTTTCAAGGTCGGAATCGGGATCGTAGCCTGCGGCGGAAATGATTTCTTCGGCATTGTGGCAGGGCGCGTAGCCCTTTAAGCTGCAACTCAGCCTTCCTCTGCCTCTTGTGTACTGAACGACCTCGGAGGCGTAGCCGCGCATCTCCGAAACAGGCGCAACGCCCTTTAGCACTGACATTTCTCCGTCGGTCTCCGGCGGCTCAAAGCTGCCGCAAAGCCTCTGGATATCGGACATAGCCCTGCCTACATTTTCGGTAGGGATCTCAAGAGTAAAATCATAAACAGGCTCGAGCAAAACGCTTTTGGCACGTCTGAGACCCTGCCTTACGGCGCGGTAGGTCGCCTGCCTGAAATCTCCGCCCTCGGTATGCTTTGCGTGAGCTTTGCCCGAGGCAAGGATGATCTCCATATCGGTTATCGGCGCGCCGGTCAGCACACCGAGGTGAGTTTTTTCATAAAGGTGGGTCAAGATCAGCCGCTGCCAGTTTTTGTCAAGCTGATCCTCGCGGCACTCGCTTTTGAAAACCAATCCGCTGTCGCGCGGCGCAGGCTTCAAAATCAGGTGAACCTCAGCGTAGTGGCGCAAGGGCTCAAAATGCCCGACCCCCTCGGCAGGCTCGGAAATCGTTTCTTTATAAATAATATTACCCTCGCCGAAGCCCACCTCAAAGCCAAAGCGTTCGCTTATTATGCTTTTAAGGATCTCAAGCTGGATCTCACCCATGAGTCTAATCTGAATTTCTCCGAGGCGCTCGTTCCAAACAACGTTGAGCAAAGGGTCCTCAGTCTCCAAAATCCGCATTTTTGCCAGCGCAGTGTGAGAGTCGATTTCGGGCGGCAGCAAGAGGGTGTAGGTCAGCACCGGCTCCAGGACCGGCAGCTCGGCTTCTCCCTGCGCGCCCAGACCGTCGCCGGGCTTTGTAAAGCTGATTCCGGTTACCGCGCAGACAGTTCCGGCGCGAGCCTCGTCTGCACAGGTGAATTTCTCACCGGAATAAACGCGAATTTGGCTGACCTTTTCACCGTTGACGTTTGAGCTGCTCTGCAAAACATCTCTGACGCGCAAAACTCCGCCGGTGACCTTTAGGTGAGTAAGGCGGTTGCCTCGACCATCCTCCGAGATTTTATAAACCCTTGCGGCAAATTCGCTTTTGTAAGCCGGCATTTCGGTGTAGCTCTCAAGGCAGCTCAAAAAACGCTCAACTCCGTCGAGCCTGAGCGCGGAACCGAAAAGGCAGGGAAAAACCTTTCGCTGTGCAATTGCGCGAACAATATCCGAGTGCGGAATACTGCCGTTTTTGTCAAAGCTGTTGAGCAGGCTTTCGTCGCAAAGCGCGAGGGATTCAAGAAATTCACCGGAATTTTCTTCGCCGAAATCCACACAGTTTTCGCTGAGCCTTGTCCGAAGATTTTTCGTAACTGACGCCTTGTCCGCGCCGCTGAGGTCCATTTTGTTCACAAAAACAAAGCACGGAACATTGTAGCGCGCGAGGAGCTTCCACAAGGTTTCGGTGTGGCTCTGAACTCCGTCGGTGCCGCTGACAACCAGTATCGCATAGTCGAGCACCTGCAAGGTTCGCTCGGTTTCGGCAGAAAAATCCACATGCCCGGGGGTGTCGAGCAAAGTAAATTCGGTATCGCCGAAACTAAAGACCGCCTGCTTTGAAAATATAGTTATGCCCCTGTCGCGTTCAAGCGAAAAGGTGTCGCCAAGCCTTCCGATAGTGCCTGAGCAGTACATAAGCGCTTCGGACAGGGTTGTTTTTCCCGAATCGACATGAGCCAAAATACCAACGACTGTTTTTTTCATAAATATCACGTCCTAACCTGATTATATCATGCTTAGACATGATTGTAAATTAAAATTCTTGACAAAAGCGAACAGCGGAATATAATTGTAATATAATAGGTATGACAAAGCTTAAGGAGACGATTGTATGCTTCCGAAAGACCCAATGATTTTGCTCAGCTACGTGAACACCAAGCTGCGCGACGAATACGCAACGCTCGACGAAATGTGCGACGACCTCGGCATTGACAGGGCGGAAATTGAGCAGCCGCTGGCAGAGCTTGACTACAGCTACAGCAAGGAGCTTAATAAGTTTATGTAATAACTTTGCCGAATCGTTGACAAGAACAAAAAAATCCTGTATAATAACTACTGGAAAAGACTCACATATTTCGGTCAGACACGCTGGGTTTAGATGACGACACTTTGGTGATAATATGAGTGCTTTTGTTAAAAAGTATATACTTAATGTAAAATGTATTCTTTTATTCTTTGTTGCCTTATCACCTGCTTTAGGAACATTATTTATCTCTGCACTACAGTCAGTATTGGCAAGTTTTGATTCAACACCTTTATTTCTTGTTGCGCTGGAAGATGTTATCAGCAGCCCTTTTATATATTTGGTTGCTCTGGTATTACTGGTAATATTTTCAATCGACCTTGGGCATTGTATTGTATTAAACATCATTCAATTCGTCAGTACTTTTTCTGTAATTTGGGCGTTAGGCGGAAGCTCGGCGGGAAATAGTGAAGATTTGTTGAGAATCGTTGGTTTGATCTTATTAGGTTTTTTTGTTATATTACATGTAATAGCGGTTGTAATAAAAATAATTATAATTAAACATAAAAAGGCAAATGGTTAACTGCTTATTATTTGCGGACACAGTGAAATTTTGACTCAAAATTTTCAGGTAACGTCCCCTTGGTGTAACAATTAAATAACAGATAAATATCGGGTTTTGCGACCTGATTTTATAGATTTGCGGGCGTGGTGGAATTGGCAGACACGCAAGATTTAGGTTCTTGTGCCAATGGTGTGCAGGTTCAAGTCCTGTCGCCCGCACCAATTCGTAAAAATCCGATTCTTCTTTGAATCGGATTTTTACGTCTTTTTGATAGACACTATCGGAAAGGAGCTGTAGTTATGCCTACAAGATTGGATATAGAAAACACAATAAAAGCTTTGCTCATTCGCTATAACGCAGAATACGCACTGCTGTTTGGCTCCTATGCCAGAGGTGAAGAAACTCCCGATTCTGATATCGACGTGGTTGTGTTTGGCGGCGACAAATTCAAAAAATCAAATATTTTTGCCTTTGCCGAAGAACTTCGTGAAGCACTTGGAAAAGACGCGGACGTTTTTGAAATCAGCGAAGTAAACAAGGGAACTCCTTTTTATGATAACCACCTTATGAAAGAGGGAGTGAAAATCGCATGAAGATTTCCGATTCCAGTGGAGTTTGGTTTCAGGGTTACGGCATCGACTGGTTCACGACTATGAAGGTATCAACCGGACGATTATCGTTGAAGTCATTTTTGAAGAAATGGATGATTTTGTAGAATCAATTAAAAGCATAATATAATATAAAAACAAGCACACATGCTTTCTGTAGTGATTTCATGTGTGCTTATTTCTTTATCTTTTGTCTTGATTTACCGATCTGAATGAGCTGGTTATCAATATATTATTCTTTATATATCATACTTATCCACCAAAAATTAAAGAGGCTGCGAAGAACGAAGTCTTAAACTTCATTTCTTCACAGCCCCTTTTTCCACTATTCGACTATCTCTTTAAAACAATCAATAATATAGGCAATAAGATGCTTTCTTTTTCCGAGATTATCAGATTATCTCTTGTTGATTTTTGTTCTGATATGCTCCAAGCGGTTGAGCGCTTTATTAAGCGTTTCGTTTTTCTTGGCGAAATGAAGGCGGATCAGGTGATTGACGTCCTCGCGGAAGAAACTGGAACCCGGAACAGCGCCGACGCCGACGTCTCTCGCCAGCACCTCACAAAATTCGAGGTCGCTTTTGTAACCAAATTCAGAAACATCGAGCAGGATATAATAAGCACCTTGCGGCACGGTATGCGCGATGCCGATATCGTCCAAGCCCTTCAAAAACAGGTCACGCTTTTCGGTGTATTTGTCCCTGAGCTGTCTGTAATAATCGTCGCCGAAGCGCAGTCCGGTCACCGCCGCCTCCTGCAAGGGAGCCGCCGCGCCGACGGTCAGAAAGTCGTGAACCTTTTTCGCAACTTCAATTATTTGCGCCGGAGCGATGATATATCCCAGACGCCATCCCGTAATAGAATAGGTTTTTGAAAGTGAGGAACAGGAAATCGTCCTCTCCCACATATTGGGCAATGATGCGAAATAGGTGTGTTTGTGCGGAGCATAGACAATGTGCTCATAAACCTCGTCAGTGATTACAAAAGCGTCGTATTTTTCGGAAAGGTCGGCAATGATTTTAAGCTCGTCGTAAGTGAACACCTTGCCGCAGGGATTTGACGGATTGCAGAGGATCAGTGCTTTGGGTTTCTGTTTGAACGCCGCCTCCAATTCGTCGGGATCGAAATTAAATTCCGGCGGATAGAGCGGAACGTAAATCGGCTCCGCTCCGGAGAGGATCGTATCTGCGCCGTAGTTTTCATAAAACGGTGAAAACACGATCACCTTGTCACCCGGATTGGCGACTGTCATCATCGCTGCCATCATTGCCTCGGTGCTGCCGCAGGTGACGACGATTTCCGCGTTCGGGTCAATTTTTCTGCCCATCAGCCGCGATTGCTTTTCAGCCAACGCCTCACGGAAATTCTGCGCGCCCCATGTGATGGAATACTGGTGAAAATCCTCGTTTGACACCTCGGCGAGCCTGTTCAGCAGCTCACGCGGAGGTTCAAAATCGGGAAAGCCCTGCGAGAGATTCACTGCTCCGTATTGATTGGAAATGCGCGTCATACGCCGAATCACCGAATCGGTGAAGGTTTCTGTTCGTTTTGAAAGTTCGGGCATAGCTGTGCCTCCGTAGAAGATTTAGAATAAATTATACACCGATCAAATACTATAATCAAGTGTACGTTCGTCGATAACACGTCTGGATTTGTGCTCCGAGCGGGTGTCAAGACCGCCGTCGGGACGCACGACGACTCTCGCCGGCTTCACGCCGATACGCGCCTTCAAAGCCGCTGTCACCTCTGCCGCTACCTCGTCATCAGACTTTGGATTATCGGCATTCTTTTCGATTTCAACGGCGTACTTATTGGTGAAATCCCTCTCAAAGATCCTGATAAGATATTCGCCGGTAATACCGTTATGCTCGCGGATGACAGCCTCAATGTCGCTCGGGAACACGTTTACTGCGGAAACGATGAACATGTCGTCTTTTCTGCCCAGAATATGGATCCTGCCGTGAGTTCTGCCGCAGGAGCATTTTGTGTTGTCAATACGTCCGATGTCGCCTGTGCGGAAACGGATAAGCGGACGAGCGTGCTTTCTGAGGGTCGTGAATACCAGCTCACCGACCTGACCCGGCTCCAAAATCTCACCGGTGTGGATGTCAATGGTTTCAACCAGAATATGATTCTCGGCGATGTGAAGTCCGTCCTTAGCCTCGCACATTGCGGCGCAGGCTCCGAAAATGTCAGACAAGCCGTAGAAATCGTAAACCTCCGCTCCCCAAATATCTTCGATAGCCTTTCTGGTGGCGTCGATCGAGCCGCCAAGCTCGCCGGCAACGATGATTTTTTTGATGTTCAAATCCTTTTTGGGATCAATGCCGCTCTTGAGAGCTTTTTCGCCGAGCTGCCACGCGTAAGACGGAGAAGTCCAGATAACGGTGGGCTGATAGGTTTTCAGGACGAACAGGAGTCGTTCGCTGGGCAGCGTGCCGCCCCAAATGCAAAGTGCTCCGAGATTTTGCGCGCCGATAACGTCGGGACCGCCGACGTACAGCGAGAAGTTGAGCGCATGAACATAGCGGTCGTTTGGACGCATACCGATCTGCCAGAACCAGCGGCTTTCGGTGTCCTGAAATTCGTCAAAGTCCTTCTTGGTAAACGGGCTCATGGTGGGAACCCCGGTTGAACCGGACGAGGTGGAAATGAACACCACGTCCTCCTCGGGGACAGCCGCAAGCTCTCCTAAAAATGAGCCCACGCCCTGAGTGTCGCGCTGAGTTTTCTTGTTTATAAACGGGAACTTTTGAATATCCTTGAGGGTTTTGATGTCCTCGGGCTTTACGCCTGTCTCATCAAAGCTGCGCTTGTAATACGGCGAGTTTTCGTAGGCGAATTTTACGATCTCCTGCAAATCCGCAAGCTGTCTTTTTTCAAGCTCCTCGCGGGGCAGGGTCTCAAGCTCTTCGTCCCAGAATTTATTATTGATATCTCTGCTCATTGCTGATTACTCCTTATTTAAAACTGTTATTAATGAACTCCCATTTTTCATCGCGGGATCTTGTGATGATTTCTATGTCTGCGTCGGTCAGGTGCTTAAAGCGGCTCTGACGTTTGAGATAAGCCGAAACGTCCGAAAACTCCTTAGGGCGTCGGTTCAGCGTAAATTCGCCGTTCTCGTATTCGGCGAGGTACCAAAGACCGCAGTCAACGACCTCCTTGGCGATTTCAACGGTTTCGTCTGTTTTTACACCCCAGCCGGTGGGACAGGGCGCAAGAACGTGAATGTACTTTGTGCCCCTGATATTCTTTGCCTTTTCCACCTTTCGCATAAAATCGTTGATATATCCCACGCTTGCAGTAGCGGCGTAGGGTATTCCGTGGGCGGCGACTATCTCAAAAAGATTCTTCTTGGGTCTGAGGTTGCCGCGGATGTTTTTGCCTGCGGGAGTGGTGGTCGTCCTTGCGCCAAAAGGCGTCAGCGAGCTTTTTTGGATACCCGTGTTCATATAGGCTTCGTTGTCGTAGCAGATATAGAGGATATCGTCATTGCGGTCTATCGCTCCCGACAAAGCCTGCAAACCGATGTCAGCCGTGCCGCCGTCGCCTGCAAAGCCCACCGCGTGAAAGTCGGTGATACCCTGTGCTCTGAGTCCGGCTTCAACGCCTGTCAGCATGGAAGCGGTTCCGGCAAAGGTGGATATAATGGCATTGTTGCCGAAGCAAAGCTGAGGAAAGTTAAAGCCGACAGCCGACATACAGCCTGCCGGAAGAACGGCGACGGCGTTTTCGCCCAAAACCTTTAGAGCGATTCGCACCGCGAGGCTTCCTCCGCAGCCGGCGCACGCCTTGTGACCGTAGAAAAACTCGGTTTCGTTGAGCGTTTTTGCGTTAATTGCCATTTGTTTCACCGCCGATCCCTAAGAATTTTACCGTTGACTGCTGCTGTTCCAGCTCGTCAAAGATAATTTTTATTTCTTCTTTATAAATATTTCTGCCGCCGAGACCGCCGATATAATCGGAGCTCGGAATACGGAGCTTTGCCTTTTGCAGCGCCGAGTTGACGTTGGTGTAGACCGTGCCCTCGTTGCCAAAGGAAATGTCCTTTTCCAACACCGCGACTGCTTTTGCATTCTTTACGGTTGCAGCTATCTCCTCGTTTGGGAACGGACGGAGGTAACGCAGTCTCAGCAAGCCTACCCGACTGCCCTCTTTTCTTAGTTCGTCAACAACCTCACGAACCAAACCCGAGAGGCTGCCGAGGGTAATTAAAATATAATCAGCGTCCTCGGTTCGATAACTTTCGGTCAAGCCGGTGTAACGTCTGCCGAAAATTTTTGCAAAGCGTTCCTCTGCTTCACCAATGATTTTGGAAGCGTTCAGAATTCCGAGGTGCTCCCTGTGTTTAAAAAACGCGTTGGTGTCGGGACCGGCTGAAAAAGCAAGGTTGCGCGGTTTTTGCAGATCCATTTTGTTATCTGTTTGATATTTCGGAAGAAAAGCGTCCGCCTGTTCCGCTGTCGGAACGTCAACCACTTCATAGGTATGGGTAAGGACAAAACCGTCGAGATTTGCCATAAACGGCGTGCTTACGTCCTTGTGCTCGGCGATATAAAAGCTCATCAATGCCAAATCGAGTGCTTCCTGCGCGTTGCAGGCATACGCCTGGATCCAGCCACTGTCAAGCTGAGAGATCGAGTCGCGCTGGTCGCCGTATATGTTCCAGGGCAACGCGGTGGAACGGTTGGCGTTCATCATAACGATCGGGAACCTACCGCCTGCCGCGTAGGGCAGACACTCCGCCATATAAAGCAAGCCCTGAGAGGAGGTCGCGGTGAACGCCCTCGCGCCGACCGAGGACGCGCCAATCGCACAGGACAGCGCGGAATGCTCGGATTCCACATGAATGAACTCCGCGTTCAGGCTGCCGTCCTCAACAAATTCGGAGAGCTTTTCGACCACGATAGTTTGCGGCGTGATCGGATAGGCGGAGATCACCTGCGGACGCGCAAGGCGAACGCCGTATGCAAACGCCTCGTTGCCCGATAAAAATTTTTTTGCCACTACTTTTCCGCCTCCATTTTTATCGCCTGGAGCTTGCAGATTTTTGCGCAAATGCCGCAGCCCTTGCAAAAGTCGTAATCTATACCGACCTTACTGTCCTCACGGAAAATCACGCCGTCGGGACAGTAAAGGTAACAATTCAAACAGCCGACGCATTTTTGAGCGTCTATCACGGGGCGGACGTTGCGCCAGCCAGCGTTTTTTGTGACGAGATAGCCTGCCTCATAAGCGGTCGCTTCGGGAATGTCATCATAAGAAGTCGGGACGAAATCCCTCAGATAAGGCTTCATGCGACAACCTCCTCAAAAGCTGCCTTGACAGCGGCGATATTCTTTTCGTGCAGGCGGTGCGGCATTGTTTGACGTATTGCTTTGTTGATATCTTCAAGTGTTATTTCACGTGACACCGCCGCAAACGCGCCGAGAAGAATCGTATTGGTAATAGGCAAGCCCAAAATCCGCGCGGCAATACCGTCTCCGTCAAGCGTGATCACACGCGGATCCTCGAAAGTTTTCTTTGTATTCAAAAGTATTATTCCGTTTTGCTTTAGCTCACGGAAGGATTTTTCGTTAAAAAGCGTATCGTCAAGAAAAATACTGTAGTTTGATCTTGTGATCTCGCTGCGGTTGCCTATCGGTTTTTTGTCAAGCTTTGTAAACGCGCGTATGGGCGCGCCTCTGCGCTCGGGACCAAAGGAGGGGAAAGCCAGCGCGTAGGCGTTATCCTTCAGCGAATACGCGTCGCCAAGAAGTCTTGCTGCGGTAAAGGCTCCCTGACCTCCTCTGCCGTGCCATAAAATTTCTGTCATGCTTTTGTCTCCTCAGTGCTTCCAGCGAAGCAGATATTTTTGGATTTTGTTAAATACGAACGAAATGACGACGATCACAATGCCGATCACGATCAAGCCGACGAGCGTTCTTGTGTAGTCGCCGAGATCGGAATAATTTTTGATGTAGTAGCCCAGTCCGCTCTGCGCTCCGATCATCTCAGCCGAGGTCAGCAGGACAAACGAAACGGTGAGTCCCTGATTGCAGCCGATAAAGATTTGCTGCAGGGACGCCGGGAGAATAACAGAAAACAGCATGGTTATTTTTCCGACGTTAAGCACCTTTGCGGAGTCGATCGTTTTTTTGTCAACATTCATTACGCCGCTCATTGTGCCTGCCAGCACCGGCCAAAAGGTCGCGAGGAAAATGACGAACACCGAGACCGAACGGAATGTCGGCAACAAAGCGATGCCATAGGGAATGTAGACAATAGGCGGGATCGCGCCGAGGAATTTTGAGATATAGGTCGCGACGTTTCCGAGCCTCTCGCTTGATCCGAGCAGCAAGCCGAGAATGATCGCCGCTGCCGCTGCAAGCAGATAGCCCTGCAAGATAATGCCGACCGAGCTGAAAATGTTGGTGATGATTTTTTCGCAGTCGCCGATCAGCTGCCAGAAAACTCTTCCCGGCGGCGGAAACAACGCGGGCTTGAGCAAATTGAATTTTGCGGTTGCCAATGTCCACGCGATCAACAGACCGTAAATAAAGCTTACAATGTCAACGAAGAGCGTCAAGCCGATCGGCTTTTTGATGAACGAGGATACGATCAGCGTCAAAATCTCCACGCCCACAGCAAACCATACTACGTATTGCGCATAGGTGTCGCCGCTGAGCTTATCAGGCAGAAGCCGGATAAGCAAAAATACGATAAAGAGTAAGTGAACCAATCTGAGGTATCTCTTTTTGAATGTCATTACAGCACCACCTCGTCTCCGCCGATTTTGCTGACGATGTCGCTGTAGAACATCGCAAGCAGCTTATTTCTGAACTGATTGTACTCCTGCGTCTGAACAAGCTCGGCGCGGTTGCGCGGACGATCGAAGGGAACCTTGATCTCACTATACACCTGACCGGGATTTGCGGTCATCATCACGATCTTATCCGAGAGCAGGATAGCCTCGTCGATATCGTGAGTAACAAACACAACGGTTTTTCTCGCGCCCGTTCCGTCGCCCTCCCACAGCTCCAGCAGCAGCTCCTGCAAAATGGTGCGGTTTTTTGCGTCTATCGCGCCGAACGGTTCATCCATCAGGAGAATGTCGGTGTCCATCGCCAATGCTCTTGCGATCGCTACGCGCTGCTGCATTCCGCCCGAAAGCTGTGAGGGGTATTTGTTTTTAAAGCCTTCCAGTCCGACCTTCTCCAAAAACTCGTCGGCGATTTTCAGGCGTTCGGTTCTGCTTGCGTCTTTGTTGACCTGCTTGATACCGAAGGCAACGTTTTTGCGAGCGGTCATCCACGGAAAGAGCGAATAGTGCTGGAACACAACGCCTCTGTCGGTGCCGGTGCCGCGGATCGGCTCGCCGTTGATCAAAATCTCGCCTGCTGTCGGCGTGTTGATACCCTCCAAAATGCTGAGCAGTGTGCTTTTGCCGCAGCCGCTTGAGCCGATAACGCTGACAAACTCGCCGTCCTCAATGGAAAAGCTGACGTTTTTAAGCGCGGTAAAGCGGTTCTTTTTTTCTGTATAGTCAACCGTTAAATTGTTTATCTCTATCTTGCTCATATAGGATCATCTCAGTTTATAATCTTATTCAAATTCTTCAAAGTGCTTTTGAAGCTCGGCGTATACCTTGTCGCCGGGATTTTCTTTTATCAGGCTTTCGAGAGCGTTCTTATAGATATCGGTGTTATACAGCTTGTCGATATCATAATCCTCGGCATAGCCAAGCTCTACGATCGAATTTTTCAGAGTGACCGTACCCTGCTTGTCAGGGTCGGGAACAGAGGAACCGTAACCGCCGTAAACCTCGGTGTTGATAAGCTTTTCCTCTATATCAATATACTTTTTAACGTCATTAACGGTCTGCTCTTTGTTTTCCTGAGTAAACTTATATGCCTTGATCAGCGCGCGCTCAAAAGCGGTGTAGGAATTTGGATACTTTGCAAGCGACTCGGTAGCGGCTACCTGACGGCAGCAGGGCTGATTTTCGAGGAGCTTTTCCTCGGAGCAGCGGTAAACGACCTTGTAGCCCTGGCTCTCTGCAAGCGAGGTGTAGGGCGAATACGCCGAAGCCGCGTCGATCGAATCGTTTTGGAGCGCGTTGTAGGCGTCCTTTTGGCTGTCAAAGTAGACGATGTTTACCTTGTCCTCACCCTCGCCGATCTCGATCCCTTTGTCTTTCAAAAGGATTTGAAGCTCCGCGTCCTGAACTGAGTTTTTTACGGAAGCTACGTTTCTTCCCTTGAGGATCGAAACATCCCAGTCTGTCTTGCCTTCAACAAATTCGGGCTTGATCACATAGCCGTGGCCGTTTGTCATCTCGCCGCCGAAGATGGTGAGGTCGTGACCCTGACTTTGGAAGGTGAGGGTGGGAACGGAGCCGATAAAGGCAACGTCGAGCTTATCGTTCTCCAATCCGCTTGACAGCTCCGCTGCGGAAGAAAACAGGGTGAGCGTTACGTCGAGTCCTTCCTCCTCAAAAAAGCCTTCTTCTTTAGCGACAAAGCCGAGCAGGTGGGCGGTGGAGTTAAGATGACCAAGGTTGAAGGTCTTTTTTTCAAGCTTTGCTTCACCGTTTGAAGCAGCCGCGGAGGTTTCAGGGGCTGCTGAGCTGTCTGTTGATGTATTACAGCCGGTAAAAGCGGCTGTTAAAAGTACGGCGGTAAGAAATGCCGTGATGAATTTTGTTTTCATATTGATTCCCTTTCTTTGTGTCGATTTGTTTTATTTTCCCGCGCAGCAGTCGGGAACATCTGAGGCATTTGACGAGCTGCTGTCCGAATGCACTTTGTTTTTGCAGCAGTCGGGAAGCTCTGAGGCGGTTGTTTCCTTTTCCTTACAACAGTCGCTCGTTTCGCTTTCGCTGTGACTGCTTTCCGTTGACGCGCTTGTCGTTGCGCAGCCGCTTACGGTGAACGCAGCGACAAGTGCTGTGATACAGACGATCAATATCTTTTTCATTTAATTACTCCCTTTCATACTGCATAAAAAAACGGAAGTCATATGCTGACTTCCTTAGTGAAACGCAGAACTGCCCTTCACATTCGGAGCGCACAGCAAGCCACAACGCAGAAAAATGCCCTTTGCTTTTTACACATAAATGTATTCATACACATTGTTGCATAGGTGGTCATGGCGTTTTCTCCTTTCGTTTTCAGTGAGATTATTGTATCACGGCTTTTTCTTTTTGTCTAATATCCTATAGGTATAGTTGGTAATAGATTTATCCTATAGGCAACACCGCACAATTCATGGCGCACGCCTTGCTTGCATATTATTCCGTCAGACTGCCCAAAAATCAGTATCCATACGTCAGTATGCACACTAAAATCTGACTACGCAATCCGCGCACCGGAATTATGCGGTATTGCCTATAACCTTCAGCGCGTTTTGGTACGCGATCTTTTCAAATTCCGATGATGTCAAGGGCAGCTTTTTGAAAGCCTTCACCTCGGCTTTTGGACTCCACAAAGGGAAATCAGTGCCGAACAAAATCCTGTCCGCACCGTAGCCGCGAATGTATTGCGCGACCCTTTCGGGCGGCAAAAACATCGTGCAGCTCGAAATATCGAGAAAGCAGCCGCTGTTTTTCAGCAGTGCGAACGCCTCGTCAAACTGCGACCAACCTCCCAGGTGCGCGGCGATCACCTGTAATTTCGGGAAATTGTCCATAACGTTTTTCAAACGGCGCGGATGGGAAAAGTCAAACCTTTTGTCGCCGCAGTGAACGATCAGCGTTCCTCTGCCCTGCAAATAATCATACACCTCAAACAGTCGTTTATCGTCGGTGTTAAAGCCCTGTGTGTCGGGGTGCAGCTTTACCCCCAGCAAACCGGACTGCAAGATGAATTCCGCTTCTTCAAGCTTTCTTTCGCAGTCAGGGTGAAGCGTTCCAAAGCCGTGAAACTCAGCGTGGGCGTTTACCTCGCCGCGGATAAATGTGTTGATACTCCTCGCTTGTTCTGGTTTTGTTGCGACCGGCAAAAGGACAAATTCGTTGATACCTGCGCCTTTTCCCTCTCTGAGCAGCTCTTCGCTTGTTCCGATACAGGCAGGCGTTATACCATAAAAGTCGCCCGTGGCATTGGTTGCCTTTTCTGCGATTTTGTCGGGATAAATGTGCGCGTGAAAATCAATGATCTGCATTTTAAACGTCACCTATTCGTAAAGATGTTTTGTAAAATAACGGTCGCCGCGGTCGGGAAGAATAATAACTATATTTCCTCTCGCGCCGCTGCTGACAAGTTTTTTTGCCGCAGCCAGTGCCGCGCCCGAGGAAGAGCCGGCAAAGATGCCTTCCTTTAACGCAAGCTCGCGTGCTCCGTCAAACGCCTCTGCGTCGGTCATTTTGACCACCCTGTCAACAAGCGACATATCCATGGTGTCGGCTATAAAGTCATTGCCGATGCCCTCGATATCGTAATCGCCGTGCTCGCCGCCTCCCATAGTGGAGCCGATGGGGTCGGCAAGCACACCTGTAATGTTTTTGTTTTTCTCTTTCAAAAATCTGACAACGCCGGAATAGGTGCCGCCGCTGCCTGCTCCCGCAACGAGGTAATCAATGTTTCCGTTTAAGTCCTCGTAAATCTCTCTGCCGGTGGTTTCGTAATGCGCCTGCGGATTCGCCTGATTTTTGAACTGCTCAAGCGTGACCGCGCCGGGAATGGAACGGCGTATTTCCTCCGCCTTGTCCCATGCGCCCAGCATACCGCCCTCACGGGGAGTATTGATGATCTTAGCCCCCAAAGCGCGCAGGAGAGTCTGCTTTTCTTCGGAAAACTTGGTGGGAACGACAAACACGATTTTGTAGTCCTTGTTCAGCGCGGCAAAGGCGATCCCGAGACCCGTATTTCCTGCCGTGGCCTCGACTATCGTGCCGCCCTTTTTCAGGATACCGCGTTTTTCGGCGTCCCCGATCATATATTTTCCGATCCTGTCCTTAACGCTTCCCGAAGGGTTGTACAGCTCTAATTTTGCATAAAGATTCGCTCCGTCAGGCAAATCAAGGTGGCTCAGCTTTACAAGCGGAGTGTTTCCGATCAACTGCTGCATATCGTGATAGAGTGCCATGTTTATTCCTCGCTTTCCGCTATTGCCTGCTCCAAATCGGCAAGAATGTCGTCAATGCTCTCGATGCCGACGGACAGTCTGATCAAGCCGTCGGTAATGCCTATCCTTTGGCGCACCTCGTAAGGGATCGCGGCGTGCGTCATGCTTGCAGGGTGGCATACCAGACTCTCCACGCCGCCGAGACTCTCCGCAAGCGCGACGAGCCTTAGCGACTTGAAGAATTTTTTGATATCGTAGCTTTCGTACAGCTCAAAGGAAATCATCGCGCCGCCGTTTTTCGCTTGCCGCTTGTTGATCTCGTAGCCCTGTGCGCCGGGAAGTCCGGGGTAATAGACCTTTTTGACAGCATTATGATTCTGCAAATATTGAGCTGCTTTTTCGGCGTTCTCAACATGGCGGTCAAGGCGCACGCCGAGAGTCTTTATCCCTCTTATCAGCAAAAAGCTGTCGAAGGGTCCCGGCACGCCGCCTGTTGAATTCTGGATAAAGGCAAGCCTTTGCGCGAGCGCGTCATCGTTGACAACAACCAAGCCTGCCACCACGTCGCTGTGACCGCCGAGGTATTTTGTCGCGCTGTGAACAACGATATCAGCGCCCAGCCCGATCGGTCTTTGGAGGTACGGAGTCATAAAGGTATTATCGACAATCGAGAGGATACCGTGCTTTTTTGCCAGAGCCGCGACCGCAGCGAGGTCTGTGACCGTCAGCAGAGGATTTGCCGGGCTTTCGACGAGGATCGCCTTGACCTCGGGGGTGATTTTACTTTCCAGCGCGGCTAAATCGGTGGTGTCCTCGATCGAATAGCCGATGTTAAAATGACTGAACACCTTGTCGAGCACACGGAAGGTGCCGCCGTAAACATTGCTTGAAATCAGGATCTTGTCGCCCGATCCAAAAAGGCTGAGCACTGCGGTGATCGCAGCCATACCGGAACCGAAGGCAAAGCCTGCCGTTCCGCCCTCGAGCTCTGCGATCAGCGCTTCAAGCGCAGCGCGGGTCGGATTGCCCGTGCGCGAATACTCCCACTTAAACTCCTCGCCCAAGCCGGTCTGCCGATAGGTCGAGGTCTGATAGATCGGAACATTGACCGCTCCCGTGAATTCGTCTGTGGATATTCCGCCGTGAATCAGCGCGGATCCTATGTGTTTATAACTTCCCATGATGATCACTCCTTATATTTTAAATCTTCCGGTTTCCAGTTTTTTAATACGTTAAGCATATCCTTTGCGGTTTTTTTGGCGCCGTCCAAATCATGCTCGGCGTAGTTTCCGCACTCTGCACGTTTGCTTCCGGGGATTTCACCCTCAAAGCCGGATATATATTCAAGACTGTCGCGCACCAGACGGACAGCGCGTTCATTTGATACGCTGTCTCTGACAAGCAGGTAAAAACCTGTGCGGCAGCCCATCGGCCCGACATATACAACATCATTGGACACATTGCTGTTTCGCGCGTAAGTGGCAAACAAATGCTCAATCGTGTGAAGCTCGCCGTTGCCGAGATAGTCTCCGCCGTTTGGTTTTTTCATTCTGACGTCATAAGTCACAACGTCTCCGTCAACGCGCGAAAGGTACATTCCTTTTTCCAGTTTGTCGTGATCGACGGTGAAGCTAGCTATTGTTTTCATCAGGCAACCTCCCCGGGTATTTTTTCTTTGCAAGCCAAAATAAAATTGATGTTCTCGAATGCCTCCATATCGCTGCGGTTTTTAAAATAACGCAGTTGTATCATCTGCGGAGTTTCATGCTCCTCGATCTCAAAGCCGTGACGTTCCAGCACGGTAAATACTTCCTTATAGGAATAGCCGTGCAGCATTTTCTCACCGAGCTTTTCTGTGATATGCGCAAGCGTGTGAACGCGCTCGGTGCTTTTGCCGTGCAGGGTCGTCTCATCGGGATAATCAAAAACCACCTTGCTCTCAGCACTGCACAGCGAGCTGATTTTGCGGATCGTTTCTTCAAAAACAGAAAGCGTCAGATAATAGGACACGCCCAGAATCGCAAAAAACGTCGGTAGCTCGGGAGCATAGCCCGAAGCGAGCAGACGTTCGCTCATATCATCCTTTGAAAAATCGATCGGAACAAAGGTGAGGTTATCCGGGATGTTCCACTCCAGCTCTTTGATCCTGCGCCGCTTGTACCTTCCCGTGTCGGGGTGATCGAGCTCAAACACCTTGATTTTGGGGTTATCGTTGCGAAACGCGAAGGTGTCCATACCTGCTCCGCATATCACATACTGACATTTGCCGTGACGCCGTGCAAACGCGTTGAGTTCACTTTCCGCAAAGGCTATGCGTGAGAGTGGGATCGGTGTGATGTAGCGATTGAGACATTTCGTGATCTTGTCGGACGCAAAGGCAAAGTTTTTATCCGACTTTTCCTCATCGAAATCATTTTGGATCAACTGTCCGATTTCCTCATATTCGTCCCTGCCCATCAAATCATAGGCAAGATAATCGTCGAAAATCTTATTTTTTCCGATATTGGAATGAAAAGCGCGGGCAAAGGAACAAAGCTTTGCCGTAACGCTTTCCCTTGTTTCTACCATCAGTTTTACCTCCGTTCAGGCATAAAAATACCGCCTGCGCTGCAAATGCAGACAGACGGCAAAGTTCAAACAGTGTTTTTATCAAAAGCAAAACCCTTGACCGCCGCCTGTGTCCATACAACACATACAGCAGGCGCAGAAGGGCGCAGCAATGCTGCCGAAACCATTCATGTTGACTTCGGCAAAAACGATATTGAATTGAACATTGCTGTTGATTATCATTTTGCTTACCTCTTATTCTGAAAACATGGGAGTTGAAAGGTATCTTTCTCCCGTGTCGGGCAATATTGCCACTATGATTTTTCCTTTGTTTTCGGGACGCTTTGCCAATTGAGCCGCAGCCCAAACAGCCGCTCCCGACGAAATGCCGACAAGCAGACCCTCGTGCTTGGCGAGCTCTTTGCCTGTTGTGAAAGCGTCCTCGTTTGTCACCTTGATGACTTCATCATATACGTCGGCGTTGAGCGTTTCGGGAACAAATCCCGCGCCGATGCCCTGGATCTTATGCGGTCCCGGCTTTTCTCCCGACAAAACGGGAGAGCCGGACGGCTCAACGGCGACAACCTGAATGTTCGGATTTTTGGTTTTTAAATATTCGCCCACACCCGAAACGGTTCCGCCTGTTCCGACGCCGGCAACAAGAATATCTACTCTTCCGTCGGTGTCGTCCCAAATTTCGGGACCGGTCGTGTCATAATGCGCCTTGGGGTTGGCATTGTTAGTAAACTGGCTCGGAATAAAACTGCGTGCGTTTTCGGCAGCGATCTCCTGCGCCTTTTGAATAGCGCCCTTCATTCCCTTGACGCCCTCTGTCAAAACGACCTTTGCGCCATAAGCCTTCAACAGGTTTCTGCGCTCAACGCTCATTGTCTCGGGCATGGTTAGGATCACCTTATATCCTCTCGCCGCAGCTACGGCAGCAAGACCGATTCCTGTGTTGCCGCTGGTCGGCTCCACGATGACCGAATCGGGCTTTAGTATTCCCTTAGCCTCGGCGTCGTCGATCATCGCCTTGGCGATCCTGTCCTTGACGCTTCCGGCAGGATTGAAGTATTCCAGCTTGCCGAATACGGTCGCGCCCGTGTTTTTTTCTATGCTTTCGAGCTCCAAAAGCGGTGTGTTTCCGATCAAGTCGGTAATTTTCTTATATGTTCTCATAGCAGTATACTCCCTTTGTATTTATTAACGCCTAAAAATACAGCAGAGTCAACATCGCTTTAAAGGTTGGAAAAAGCTCATAATAATTCCTCTGATTTATAATACCTATTTACTTGGTAGGTTTATTCCATAAAACATTATCTCACATTTCAATTGGTTTGTCAAGCCGTTTTTTCCGTTACGGTTATAGATTATTTCTATTGCCGGTTATAAACCGAATATTCGATACAAGAAAAACCGGGTGTTGCCTTAATTTCATCCGATTTGTATGTAGTGAGCAGGTTTTGTACCTGCCCACCCTTTATCTTATGCGGATTTGTCAGGGATATAATATCCGAACATATTCAAACTTATTCGGTTGTGAATTGATTATGCTATATCTAACAATTTTTCGCCGGTTAAGTTCCGGTATTATGCACCGAAAATATGTATTGAACACTCTGATACGCGCCAATAAATCTCCAAAAAAGAAAAGTTTTTACATAGATTTTACATTGCGATTATTGTAGAATTTACACGGATAATTTATAATGAATAAAGGAATCGGAGGATAGATTATGCTTATTTACATATTAGAAGATGACGAGAATATCCGTGAAATCGAGTGTTATACGCTGCGGACAAACGGATTTGAGGTAGAGGATTTTAATTTGCCGCAATTGTTTTACAAAGCGCTCGACAACAAAAAACCCGACTTGATTATTCTTGATGTCATGCTGCCCGGCGAGGACGGCCTGACGGTTTTGAAAACGTTAAAAGCCAGTAACGCTTATTCAGAAATTCCTGTGATTATCATTTCCGCAAAGACAACCGAGCTCGACCGCGTCAAGGGGCTTGACCTCGGCGCGGAGGATTATTTGTGCAAACCGTTCGGCGTGATGGAGCTTGTCAGCCGCGTCAAGGCCAGACTGAGAAAGCTTGATAAAAAAGAATACTACAGCTATTGCGGAATCGAATTGTCCAACGGTGAGCGGAAGGTTTTTTCAAACGGTGAAAGGGTGGAATTGACATATAAAGAGTTTGAACTGCTCAAGCTGCTTATCGGCAAACCGAAAACGGTTTTTACACGAGAAGCGATTCTCGGCAATATTTGGGGATATGACGATAACCTGGGCAGAACGCTGGATATGCACATAAACACCCTGAGAAAAAAGCTCGGGGATAAGGGCAGATACATTGTCACCGTAAGAAATGTAGGTTATAAGCTGGAAAGGGAAGAAAAAGATGAAGCGTAAACTTATACTCAGCCTGTTTTATATGGGCTTGATCGCCGCCTTAGTCAGCGTTGCAGCTACGGTGTTTATTTATCAAAACACAATGCGCGACGAGGTTCGTGATAACCTAAGAGATGAGCTGCGGCTTTTAAAAATCAGCTATCCAAAGCTGCAAAACGCTGATGAGCTGATGGACTATAACGCGGATGATCTACGGATCACTTTGATAAACAGCAGCGGCAGCGTACTCTTTGAAAGCGACTCGGACGCAAAGCAAATGGAAAACCATCTTGACCGCCCCGAGATCCGTTCGGCTATTCAAAACGGATCCGGCAGCGATTACCGCTTGTCCTCAACGCTCGGCGTGGAGGATTACTATTATGCCGAAAAGCTCAGCGACGGCAATATCCTCCGTGTTTCAACGCAGATCAGTTCTGTGTTTTCTGTGTTTGGCAACTCCTTTTACATCCTTGTCGCCATTGTTTTAGGCATAGCCGGCGTTTCTGTAGCCGTTTCCGTTCATACAACCAAACGTATTTTGAAACCGATAAAGGGGTTGTCAAAGTCAATCGACAGTCCCTCCTTATACGACAGGGAAACCTATCCCGAGCTGGTGCCGCTGATTGAGGAAATCAAATACCAGCGCAATTTGCAGTCCGATATGCGGCAGGAATTCACCGCAAACGTGAGCCACGAGCTGAAAACGCCGTTGACAGCAATCTCCGGTTACGCGGAAATTATAGAGAATGATATTGCGCGCGGCGATGACGTAAAGCGCTTTGCCGGAAAAATCCGCACAGAAAGCAGCCGTATGCTGACGCTGATCGGTGATATAATCAAGCTGTCAAAGCTTGATTCCGATGTAACAAGCGAAGCGAGCGATATGGTGGATCTAAAGAAAACCGCCGAGGAGTGCAGGGACAGTCTTGCTGTTGCCTGCAAGGAAAAGGATATTATGATTACCGTTACAGGCGAAGCTGAACCTGTTAAGGGCAATCAGACCGAAATATATGAGTTGGTGTATAACCTGATGGACAACGCCGTTAAGTATAACCGTCAGGGAGGTAATGTTGACGTTATTTTGTCCGGAAAAACAATTTGTATTTCCGACACGGGAATCGGTATCCCCGAAAAGGACAGACATAGGATATTTGAGCGGTTTTACCGCGTTGATAAAAGCAGAAGCAAAGCGACAGGCGGCACAGGCTTGGGGCTTTCTATCGTCAAGCACGTTGCGGAAAAGCATAACGCGGCAATCAAAGTTGAAAGCACCTTGAATGTCGGTACAGATATTACAGTGGAGTTTAACGGAGAGAAATAATGGATATTTTTTCAATTTTTACACTATGCGGAGGCTTGGCATTCTTTTTGTTTGGAATGCACGTTATGTCGCAGAGTCTTGAAAAGCTGGCGGGCGGAAAGCTCGAAAAAACGCTCAGAAAAATGACCTCTAATCCTTTTAAGAGTCTCGGCTTAGGCGCCGGAATCACGGTTGCGGTGCAGTCAAGCTCGGCAGTCACCGTCATGCTGGTCGGACTTGTAAATTCAGGTATCATGACGCTTGATCAGACAGTCGGCGTAATTATGGGCTCGAACATCGGAACCACGCTGACCGCATGGATACTCAGTATGGCAGGGATCGAGAGCGATAATGTTTTTATTTCCCTGTTAAAGCCGGAGAACTTTGCTCCCGTAATCGCGCTGATCGGCATTGTGCTGTTTA
This sequence comes from uncultured Ruminococcus sp., assembly GCA_905233145.1. Classification (GTDB taxonomy): domain Bacteria; phylum Bacillota; class Clostridia; order Oscillospirales; family Acutalibacteraceae; genus Ruminococcoides. The sequence continues at coordinate 30,877 of CAJODI010000030.1, forward strand.
TGCTCAGTAAAAAGAAAAAGCGTCAGGATATCGGTATGATTATGCTTGGCTTTTCTGTTCTGATGTACGGTATGGAGCTGATGAAGAATTCCGTTGCGCCTCTCGCCGAAATGCCGGAGTTTCAAAAGCTTCTGGTTGCTTTCAGCGTTCCAATTGTCGGTGTGCTGTTCGGAGCGGTATTTACGGGTATCATCCAATCCTCCGCGGCTTCTGTCGGCATTTTGCAGGCTCTGTCCATGACAGGAACCATCTCCTACCGAATGGCAATCCCTATCATTATGGGGCAAAACATCGGCACCTGCGTCACGGCTCTTATTTCGTCTATCGGGGTCAACAGAAACGCAAAGCGCGTCACGATTGTTCATATGTCGTTCAACATTATCGGCACACTGGTTTGTATGCTTGTGTTCTACGGTCTTGACGTATTTATGCACTTCGCGTTTCTCGACAATGCAATCAACCCTGTTGAAATTGCTTTTGTCCATTCAATTTTCAATATTATCACGACCGTTATATTACTTCCGCTGAGCAATCTCCTTGTCAAGCTCGCGTATAAAATAATTCCCGACAGCAAAAACAGTAAAAATCAGAATACAACCGTTTGGCTCGACGAGCGCCTGCTCGCGTCACCGCCGCTTGCAGCCTCGCAGTGCAGACAAAAAGCCAAGGGTATGGCAAAGGTTTCCAAAACGGCACTCCAAGACGCAATCAGCATTATGTTCCAATATGATCAAAATATTGCCGACAAGGTTGAGGCAGGAGAGCAAAAGCTCGACACGATGGAAGACAAGCTGGCGACCTATATGCTCAAGCTATCGCAGAAGGAATTGACGGAAGCAGACAGCAAAACTGTCACCGAGTTGCTGCATACGATAGGAGATTTTGAGCGGATCGGCGACCACGCGATCAATATCGTAAATATCTCGCAGGAAATGAGCGATAACGGCTTGGAGTTTTCCGAGGTCGCAAAAGCAGATTTTGTCACGCTTTTTGCCGCCATTACCGAGATATCCGAGCTTGCCGTCAACGCCTTCAATAAAAATGACTTATCGCTTGCCTCTAAGGTAGAGCCGCTCGAAGAGGTAATAGACAAGCTTACCGCTAAAATCAAGCACAAGCACATTGAGCGGATGCAAAAGGGCTTGTGCAAGCCTGAGCTTGGCGTCCATATCTCGAACCTGCTCATTTATATCGAGCGCATTTCCGACCACTACTCCAATGTTGCGGTCATTATTATCCAGACCGCCCACGCAAATGTGTTCAAGCACGATTATCTCAACGAACTTAAAGCCGAACGTTCACCTCAGTTTATTGAGAACTATAACGCTTATAAGCGTAAATATCGCCTGGCGGACAGCAACTAATCTAAAACTTATCTAATATTAATACTAAACTCAAATAAAAAATAGACAATTTTTGCGGTCTATTTTTCGCAATACTTCGTTGTCGTCCTTGCAAGGCGACAGCCTTGCAAGGACGACAGCCTTGCGGCGTCCTCCGCATTGTATTGTGATACTGTTATCATCGCAAAGATTGTCTATTTTTTTAAGGCAATACCGCATAATTCCGGTGCGCGGATTGCGTAGTCAGATTTTTCGTCAGAATGTACAAATAATCAGTGTGCATACTGACGTATGGATTCTGACGAAACAATATTCAAGCAAGGCGTGCGCCATGAATTGTGCGGTGTTGCCTAAATGGTTCGGATATTCATTGAAATCATGAGCTGTGCGAAATATATTCGCCAATTGGATACGGAACATCAAATTCTGCCAGGTACCATTGCAGTGTTGTTGCGTCTGAAATATCGGTGTCTCTGTCCTGATTTGCATCCGCCGCCAGCAAAGACAGCTCGTTTAGCTCTTCTAATTCTGCAATATGCCGCTGAATATCTGTAACATCATTGATGCTGATATAGCTGTCGGCGTTGACATCGCCAAGCATAAAAGAGTTGATCAAAACATACGGGATGTTTTTTTCTTTTGCAAAAGCATGAGCGTACGAATCAAAGTAACAGAAAACGGTGATATTTTCCCAGTCAAATGCATACGGCTGAATCAGCATTACGCTTTCCGGAATTGTCACATACTTTAAATTCGGACTGTTTGTGAAAGCGTAGTTCGGAATCGCCGTGAGCGAATCGGAAAGCTCTACCGACTCGGCTCCGCCGCCGTTAAACGAATAAGAGTCCAGCATAGCTCCGTTTTTTACAAAATCCAAATTGCTCAATGACGAACAGCCGTTGAAACAGCCGTAACCGAAATCGGCAATTTTTTCGTTGATTGTCAGATTTTCAAGCGAAGAACAGCCCGAAAACATATTTGTCGGCATACTGACCATATCAGAAAGCAGCGTAACGGTTTTCAGTGCGCCGCATTCCGCAAACGCTCTGTCGCCGAAGTTGACGACGTTTTCCGGAATTGTTACCGTTTCAAGCGAGGAACAGCCCATAAAAGCGTATTCCTCAACCGTAGTGTTGGTGCCGGAAAAGATAACCTCCTTAATGTTTTCATTTCCCGAGAAGGCGTTTTTGCCGATAACCGTGACAGGATAATTTCTGAAATACTCCGGTAAGATAACCGATCCACCGTTACCGCTGTAGGAGATTAGGGTAGCCTGATGTTTGGATGTATTTACTTCAAACCCAAAATCATTTTCATGAATCACTAACGCAGACGCCGAAAAACCAAAGCCTGCTGAACACAGTGAAAGAACAAGGGTGGTAATAATTAATTTTTTTAGATACTTCATATTTATTTCTCTCAAACTGATTTTTCTCTTAAACTGAATCAGACGGTAACTGTTAAGGCAATACCGCATAATTCGGGCGTGCGCCGCGAATTGTGCGGTGTTGCCTTAATGGTTTTTTGATAACAGTATAGTCATAAAACAGAATCAAACATCACCGTCATCATCATTTTCAATAATATCGTCTATGGGCGTTTCCGCGGACGTAGACGCGCAAACGACTGTTTCAAGCTCTAATTTAACGTATTCAAATTCAGGTGAAATATAAGATTTCTTCAACAAAACACCCTCTTAACTCCATTTTTTGGCTGTGTTGTCAACAACTTCGCCATTGTGATAAATCAAACAGTTGCTGCTTACGCTCCAATTATTCTGATATTTTAAAGCGGCGCAATACATCAAACACGTATCTCCGTTAGAGCCCGTATTGTTGATATTTAGTGCGGAAGTTTTATAAACAGTCGTAAACTGCACTCTGTTTTTGTTTGTCAGATTTGCGGTTGAATCACCATTTTTGGGAGTATTGCCGTTTGAAACAACCGTATAAATGTATCCCTTGGTAGTCAGCGTCAGCTTCAATTCGGTATTAACGCCGCTTTCGTCTATGGCTCCGTCATAGGTTTCCGCAGACGAGAATTGCTTGCTGCCTGTTTCTTCATCGTGCTTTTGAACAATTTCCTTTAACTGATCCTTATACTGTTCAAAGAGCTCGTCAATTTTTTCAGGCGTATAGACCTCAGGGTTATCTCTGATCTGAGTGCTCAGAGAAATATTGATGAACGCAATTTTTTGAACATTTTTATCATATTCAGGCGCGCCGTAAACGCTTCCGAGAATATTCAGTCGCGTTCTTGATATGCCGCTTGCGTCAACAAAGGTATCATTTACGTTTGCCGAAATTGAAATACCGGGATTGGAAGAACCGCTTTCCGAATAAACCGCATAGAGCTTGGTGTCGTCGGTGACACGGTACAAAAAGTCCCTTTCAACAGAAGCGATCTGCGTTCCCTCTTGGTTGTATGCCCAATACGCAAAGCGGTAGTTGTCAAACGCCTCGGCAGCATATTCCGACGGCAAATCGTCGGTATATCCGCGCAAACCGTATTTTTCGATAAATCCGCCTGCATCCTTAGCCTCATTATCGGTGCCGCCGAAACGCTGATTATAATAGAACTTATCGTTAAGGCACTTGACAGCATTATCGGCGCTCTTGGCGTTCGCGACAAACACAGTATTGCCACCGACAGTTTTTTCAACCAAATCATCCGCACTGTTTGCGCCGTAGATGTCTACGTTATACAGTCTGGGATAATTGTAGCACCAAACAACGATTTTATTTACCTTTTTGTAATCATCCGGAGAGTTAAAGCTCTCTGCCAATTCGTTGCCTTCGGTATCGTAATAATTTACCCATTTTTCATTCTTAGACTCAGCCTGACCCGCGTATTCCTCATGATTGTTCGGCTTGCCGAGGTAGTCGGTGTGGTAGGTTGTATTGTCCCCGTAGCTGACAGGATTTCCGTTTACAAAATAGGTCCTGCCGCGCATAGCCTCTTTTGCAGCGCTTTGTGACGTCCAAAGGTCATAATCACACATAACGTTAGCTACCGACAGCGCGTTGTCGGAAAACTCAACCGCCTTGTCGCCGATGAGGTTGGCAAAGTCAATTGATTTAACAGCATTTGAAGCGTCATAAGTAATGAATTCTTCCGGAATGCTTTTTACAGAAACGGTATACACGGTTTCCGTGTTTTCAATACCGGAGGGCTTTCCGTCGATTTCATAACGGTCATAATACTTAAACTGAATCTCAAACGGCTTGGGGGTGTTCACAATTGTCGCGGTAGCCGTTGCGCCCGTGTCGTCATAGGTTATCTGATTGCTATAGCCCAAAACCGGAGCTTCCTCAACCGTATAGCTGAAATAATAGGTCGTGTCGGCTTCGGTTGTGTAGACCGGCAGACCCTTGATCACTCTTGTCCATGTTGCGGAGCCCGGACGTCCGTTTTCCGCCTTGCTGACAGTGAACCAGCCGTCGTCCGCGTCAACATCGGGTATAACGCTTGCGTCGGTAAACAACACAACCTTGTTTTCGCCTCCGTCAGTTACGGCGGTTCCGTCCTCGTTCTCCCAATGCTGCCAAATTCTAACCCTGATCTGTTCGGGACGTGATTTGTCCGCGTCGTTTTTGTCATTCCAAATCTTTTGAATGGTAAGGTCAATGTTGCCGCAGGGATCTTTGCTCTCGCCCGGATTCGGGATCAGACTCTCGTCATTGGCATAGCTGGGCGTATCGAGCATCAAAACAGCTTTTGCGCTGCTGACATATACCTCCAGCAGTGTTGCATTATCTCCGGAAGGATTGGACGCGAGCTTTGCACCGTTCCATTTTTCAAATATCTTTCTGTACGGTTCATTTGTACCGGGCGCAATAGGCGCGGCAAGGTGTATGATATCAAATCTCTTATACTCTGTACCGCTGTCTGATACAGCCTGCGAACCGATTTGCTGATTGCTGCCGGTCAGCGCATAGGTCAAATCGGTGTTTCTGTAAACCGAATAGCGGTTTTCTTCTCCGGCAACCTTTTCGATAGATTCCAAAGTATTGAAGCTGTAGACAGATTGAAGCCTTGTGCCGCCGCTGAAGGTGCCTACCTTTTGCGCGGTACCGCGCACAACATCACAGTAAACCATTGTGTCGGAAGTGAATTTGCCTTCGTTATTATAGCCGACAAAGCCGCCCGCAAAACCGTTCTCGCCGCTGCCGTCCTCTGTGTTGGACGCGCCGCCGCCGTAAACGTCATAGCCGTCGGCAATACCCGTAACGGAGCAGTTGTCAACTCTTGTGCGGTTGCCCTTGATCAGATTGACAACGATCTCAGCGTTTTCCGCGTTGGTGTCAATACCGTTTTCGTTATAGGGCAGCTCAACAATGGAATCGCCGATTGTAATAACGGCAGTTCCGGTTTTGCCGTCTCCCTGCTTAACCAGCGAAACTCCGATGCGCAGGCCAAGCAAATTAATAAGAAGCTTTAAGCCGAGAATGCCCAAATCCAGATTCAGCAAATCAAGCTTTTCCAAATCGTCAACCTGCAAAATTCGGATCAGCGCGTTGACGATTCCGAGCACTTGCTGTACCAGTGCAGAGTCAACCTCCGCCGATACTAAATAGTTCATATTTGTCTTGCCGACAAAGCCGCCGGCAATTTGGTCGCTGTATACCTGTTTCAGCTTATTTACATGAGAATTTTTAATCTGAGAAACATCCGCGTAACCCGAGAAGCCGCCCGAAATCGGTTCAGCGCCCTCGGCAGACATAATGATCGCACCGGCGTCTATTCCCGAAACATTACAATTCTCGGCAACTGTTCCGAAAACATCCAGAACGCCTGCGTTCAAGCCTGCTAGCGGTCCGGCGATCTGCGCGTCGTCAACATCGACCGCACCGTTTTTGCCCATGTGACCGATAAAGCCGCCGGCATAGTTGGGCGCAAAAACAGTGTTGAGATTGGTTACACCGGAATTTTTAACGGTGCCGTTCATCATGCCGCCGCCAAAGCCGCCTGCGCAGCCCGACTGACGGATTTCACTGAGGATACCGCTCTGCGCGGATTGATAAGCACGGATAACCATGCCCTCCGGCACACCGTTTACATTTGAATAATAAATATATGTGCGGAACACATCCAGCAAGTCAACGCTTCCTGCCTTGATAAGGCTGAGTATACTGGTTGAACCTGTTCCGGTTGAGGAAACGGAAGCTACGCTGCCAACGTCTGCCAAGCCGACAAAGCCGCCTGCGTAATACAATCCGTCCACGCTGCGCAAGCCGTTTACGGTGATATCGCTTTCACCCTTGCGGCTGCCAATAACTGACGCTTCAAGCAAGCCTGCAAAGCCGCCGGCAAACTGCGGAGGCGTATTTGTAACACCGCCGACAGTGAATCCAAAGCTTTGATTATCAGGATTCACCTCCGCCTTGCGAATAGTTGTAACGGTTGCTTCCATCACAGACGCCAGGCTGCCGGGAGTAGAAATAATGCTGTTCAAAATTTCTTGCAGGAGACCGTTTGATGAATTTGTATTTACATCCGCAACAGAAGCGGCAGTCGCCATTCCGACATAACCTCCGGCAGCGTTTGTACCCCTTACAAAACGCAGGTTGTAAACGTTGCAGCCGGTTCCCGCTGTGTCATCAGCGTTTTTGTCTCCCCAAATCTGCGCGCCGTACACAGAGCCGGCATAGCCGCCGGCATAACCGCAACTATGGGTGAAATCTGTTCCAAAGCACTCAACCGTCATACCCGACTGCCATCCGCGAACAGAGCCGCTCTTGACTGTAGGTACAAACACCTGTGCTGCCTTTACAAGCTGGCCGAGGTTCAGATTCAGTCCGAGAATACCTACGTTGCCGAAGCTGGCAGCCGCGCCTGTCTGCATTTTGCCGGCGTAGCCGCCTGCGCTGCGCATTGCGCGTATTTTTTTCATATCATAAGACTGACCGTCGGTGATAACGCCTGTTACCATATAGCCGACATAACCTCCGGCGCTGCCGCCCTCGGTGATCAGCATTGTTTCGTGGGTTGATCGTCCTGCAACAACATTACAGCCGTAGACATATTTTGACAGCCTTACGTTGAGCTCTGCCTGAGTGGAAACAGTTCCGCTTTGCGCCAGCTCAGCGCCGTAGCCGCCGTATTTTCCTACATACGCAACCCACGCGTTCCAAGTGTCAACGTCAAGATTGCGCAGCGGACCGTAAACCGCTGTGTGTTCCTCTGTGGGATACACCGCGGAAAGCGCGGAAAGAACGTTATCCAGCTTAATCAGTCTGCCAAGGAGCTTGATGCTTCCGGTATCGGCTGTATCGGCGCTTTCCATGTAACCGGTAAAGCCGCCTGCGTATTCATAGCCATAAACCGAACGAATGCGCCATGCGGTAGCAATATGCTGTTCGCCGGTATAGCTGCCGATTTTTGGATCGTCCGACTGAGTTCCGATAACAGGGCGTATACCATCGTTCTGGTCTTTCCATGTGTCGGTATTCAGACCCCAGATGTGTCCACCCTCGTTGTGACCGCAATAGCCGCCGGCAACGCCGCGCTGATGAGCTTCATCTGAAGCTGCCTGCGCTCTTATCGCGCCGCCGCAGGGCACACACGAGGTTGTGGAGTTGCGGATCGTAGGTACAAAATCCTCAACCAGAGAAGCCAAAGCGGAGTCAACATCTATCAGGCTGCCCAGAATACTTGCGTCATCAAGCAGATTGGCAACGTTGCCGGGCTGCATGTTGCCGACATAACCGCCTGCCGCTTCCTGAGCAATGATATAATAAAAATTCTTACTGTGTGAGTTTTGGATATGACCGCCGTAAATGCCGCCGGCATAGCCGCCTGCCATACCAACCTTGCCGTCGTCGGGATCGGTACCGTCAGCAATAACCGAAAATCCGCCCGCGGCGCCCTGAACATCAGAGTGTTCGATTGTCGTAACAACAACATTGAGAGCTGAAAGCGCATTTGTCAGCGCAATGGATTCACCAAGCACCTTCAAACCTTTGCCGAGGCTTGCAGAGCTGCCGATGTCCATATTGCCGACGTAGCCGCCTGCAAAGTGACCGCCTGTGACCGCGTAAGTGCTTTGTGAGCTGTCAAAATATGAGGGAGCGCCAACCGCCTCCAAATCTGTCGGAGGAGTTACCTTTGTGTTTTTCAGCGTATAAACATCACAGTGTGAGATCTGCGCGCCGCTCATATAGCCGCCAAAGCCGCCGGCGCTGCCCGAATAGGGATCGTCCGGACGAATCTCGTTCGCCGCCACGGAGAAGCCGTTTTTGCTGTATACTCCGGCGTGATTCACAATCGGAATATAGGCGCTCATAATGTCGAGCAGCTTGCTCACGTCTATGCTCAGCTCGGTATCGCCGAGAATAGAGATGCCGCCGCCGGCGTCTGCCAAAGCACCCGAACGCAGCTTGCCGCCGAAGCCGCCGCCGTAGGTTCTGCCACGGACAAGGTTGATGTTAAAGACCGCGAACTGCTTTTCCAAATCACCGGTAGCGTTGACCGCGCCGGGATCATAGAGCTCCTTCATGGTTTTTGTCCATTTGGGATTTTCGCTGTCGTCTACTGTTGAAATATCGGAATTATCGACTGTGCCGCTCTCCATATCAGCGACAAAGCCGCCTGCGATATCCGCGTCTACATATCCGCCGTCCACAAATGTCGTGGTGCAGTTTGTATAAGAGGGGATCAGATACTCGACCGCGTTGAGCAGACTTCCTTCCACAGAAAGCAAGCTCTTGAAGCCGTTGACGTCGGATACATCCGCGAGACCTCCGGTTGTTGAAACGCCGACAAAGCCGCCGCTGTAGCCCTGAACGGAAGCCGCCTTGACCGACAACAGCTTGTCGGTATGGCAGTTGCTGAGCTCTGTGCTGTTGCTCTGCGCGATAAAGCCGGAGGCTACATACTGATAGCCCTCGTTGGAATTTCCGCTGCCCTTTGCCTCGACGGTAAAGCCGTCATCAATGCCGGTCACGGAGGAATCCGTTATCTTTACATGAATACTCTGTCCGATAGACAGCAGATTCTTAACATTAAGCAAATGGTTCAGACCGAGCAGATTGATTGTCAGGCCGCCCGAGCCAATCACATCACCGGGTCCGGCAGAGGCAATAAAGCCTGCCGCCTTATTGTTCGCCGCTTCTACTCTTTTCAGCTTTTGCAGCGTAACATCATCAATAGTACCGCCATAGGCTCTGCCAAAGCCGCCGCCGGCATAATCGCCGTCAAAGTCCTGCGCCGTGCCGGTCGCCTTGACTTCATAACCGCCGTCCGCGCCGGTAACTGCGACCTTGCTGACGGTAAAGCTATTGAAGCTGCCTGCGCTGAGCGTACCGTCCAAAACTCCGGCAAGGTTTACCGTTTCGAGCTGTCCGGCAATACCACCGGCAAAGTCGCCGCTTGCTGTGACGGTTTCAAGATTGTTCAGTACGTTGGTGCGCGCGGTTTTATCCGTAATATGCTGATTCTCCTGCGACCAGAAGGAGAGCTTATTCATATAGTCTGCCGAGGATTCTGTCAGGTAAACGCCCTGTCCCCTGCCGAGGATACCGCCTACATATTGACGTCCCGACACATTCACGGGACCGGCGTCGATCTGACAGCCCATGACAGCGGACGGCACCAAACCAACCAGAGAGAGCAGCTTTTGGTTCTGTCCTTCGTTGCCCGAAGAAAGCAGACCGGTTCCAAGCTGTCTGACAACCGCCAGCAGGCTGTTGTCATTTTGATTTGCGGCGTCCTTGCCTATGCTGTTGAACCAGCCGAGAGTTGCCTCGCCGACAAAGCCGCCGATGTGGTCGCCGCTGCCTGTTACGGTCAGCGTGTTGTATTCATCGCCTGTGATCTCGCAGTCAATAGCATAGCTCGCCGACAGCGCGCCGGTAAAGCCGCCGAGATACTCGCCGCCTTCTACCGCGACATTTGAGTCGGAAATCGAGCAGTTTCTTAACAGGCTTTGAGTTTCAAACTCACCGATATTGTCAAGATTTTCGTTAAAGCGCGAGAAGATTTCGTTTTCTTCAATCACGTCTATGCCCAAATCGTTGAGCGTGCCCTTTACCTCCGCGTCACGCGCGACGCCCGAAAATCCGCCGCCCAGACTTGCCGCCCTGACGGTGTAATCGCTGTTTTGAATAGCGCAGTCCTCGATCTGCGTAGCGATTTGCAAGCCGACAAAGCCGCCGTTGTTATTCGTGTCATTTTGTCCGACATCACCCTGAAGACTGTCCAGCGTACAATTCAGGATATGAGGCTCCAAATATCCGGTCGGGATCAAATCGCGCAGCGGCAGTGCGTTTGTGAGCAGAATGCTGATCAAATCGCCCAGTCCCAGCCCGGGGATCGCGTTGAGCAGCGAGGCGAGTACATCCGTCAGGTCGCCCAGCACCCGTGACAAACCGCTGTACTGGGTTACGCCGTCGGTATAACCTACAAAGCCGCCGGTATTGTCCTTGTGGTTTTCAACCGTAACATTTCCGGAAACCGCACAGTCTTTGATCTCAACGTCGCCTACGATACGTCCGGCAAAGGCGCCTGTGGAATATATGGTGGGATCCTTTGTTCGTGCGTTAAGCAAAGCACTGAGCGTATCTCTCAGAGAAAGACTGACGCTGCCGAACGAAACGATTGTCAGCAGTCCGTCCAGTAAGTCGCCGACCAGCCAGCCCAGGCTGCTTGTCAGCGCGCTGACAAGCGTTGTGGCTTCTGTGGCAGTGGTAGCGGTGTTATGCACCTCTACCCGGTTCAGCTCGATATTATGCACCTTTACTGTGCCGGTGCTGACGCCGATATTGGCTGTATTAACTTCATTTGTGACCGTCGCAAAAAATCCAACGCCTATATATTCGTCAGCCTTGATCGGTACGTTTTGGTTGACATAGACATTGGAAATAACAGGGCGGTTAATGCTCGCCGTCGCCGTCAGCTCAGTGGCATCGGTATTGCTGCTGCCGTTCCAAAGCTTTTCACCTGCCGTGCTTTTTGCGCCGTACATATTTCCGCTGAACATCAGCGGCGTCCAGGGTTTTGCGCTGCCGCCGAGGTCAATATCACGGAAGATAATGTAGTTTGCTGTATTCGTGTATTTTTCTCCGGTTGTAATATCGCTGCCCTGTGACAGGCTTGTGTGTCCGGAGTCCAAATATGTTTCGCCTGTTTCCTGATTGACGCAGGCATAGTATTTAAGAACGTTTGAATCTTTGTTGTCGATACCCTGAAACGAGTAATCCTTGCTGTCGTTTTGACTTTGGAGCAAATCCGCGTCGCCGCCGTACAGCATAACAGGTTCGCCGTTTTTTGTATCCGGTTCAAAATGAGTGCCAACCAGCTCCACCTGATAAATCGCGGACAAAACATCTTTGTCGGAACCAATAGCGCGCAGCTGCTCCTGATTGCCGATAAGAATATAGGTTTTGCCGTCTATCTTCTTGATAACCTGACCCGGGAAGTCGCGTCCGTCTGTCGCCGCGCCTACCTTGCCGTCAGCCTGCGCGCCGGCAGAATCCCCTGCCTTTGCGCCCACAGACTCGGTATCCGCTTTTTTGCCGATATTCGCTTTTTGAGTGATATCCGCATTTTTGCTGACGATAGAAACCGGCTTTTCCGAAATATCCGAATCAAACTGCGCCGACACAACATAATTGTGATCCGGGCTGTAGGTCAGCGGCGCCTTGCCGTTTTCATCAAGGCAGACGGGCTGACCCGTACCAAAGGTTTTGGATTCCGCGTCACCGGTCAGAACCGGCTGCTGCTCCGCGTTGTCCATCTCCATAGTCGCAAGCTGATAAGGATTATACAGAAGAATGCTGTCGTCCGCGCTTTTATACAGCGGAGAATTTTGTTGCTTTTTTCCTGTGATTTTTCCCGTAAATCCTTCCGGTAGCTGCCATACAGTATGGCGCGGAAGCTTGATCTCCCTTGCTATCCTGTACTCGGCGTCCAAAGCGTATACCGCCGTCACACCGTCGTCATAGGTGTAGCTTTTTCCGCTGCCGATCATAGACAACTGTTCAAAGCTGTATATCAGGATTTTGCCATCCTCATACGCAGTTTCTTTTTGAGCGGAAGCAGTCTGCGAAGGCTCCCCGTAATCCGCCAAGGTGTAATCACCCACCGACTGATCAACGGAGCCGACCTCAGGCAGCGGCGAAATCGCAGCGCTTACTGTCTGCGGCAAAACCGGAGTTACAGCATTAAATCCGATTATAAACGATAACAATAAAGCTATCATGCCAACTGTCTTTTTCATACTTATCCCCCTATTCTTTTATCCCATATGCCGTATTGCAGCATTGGGATTTTTGATAAAATAATATTCAACAGAAAAAAGTACCGGCGGGCACTAACGCCCGCCTGTACTAACTGTGCTGATAACAATAAATGTGTTCAACGGCGGGATCAATAAATTTCCCATAAAAACACACCATTCACAATTTTCCGAAAACCTAAAAATTAAGGCAACACCGCACAATTCGCGGCGCACGCCTTGCTTGCATATTATTCCGTCAGACTGCGCAAAAATCAGTCCCCATACGTCAGTATGCGAACTGATTATTTGAACATTTTGACGAAAAATCTGACTGCGCAATCCGCACACCCGAATTATGCGGTATTGCCTTAACCTTTAAGACATGTGTCAAGGGTATCTGCGCAAAGTTGTTTTGCTTTTTTGCGGTTTCGTAAATTTAGAACAGTGTGAAAGCTTATTAAGCTAAGGTAATGATAACACATCAGATTCTGTTATTGTTGCCATCGCTTGAAAATAAAATCAAAACTATATTAATATTTGTTGTACAACTATACACTACCACACATAAAAGTATTTGTCAACATATTATGTTAAAAGTCATTATAAAAAACCTATTTTGATAAATCTTTCATAAAATTGTGCAATTTTATAATCTATACTTTATTATTTTTGTCTAATTTATGATCTTGTAAAAACATCACATAAATGGCAATTGTTCTGCTTTATGTCTTTTTGTTGCATTTATTCACCTGCCGGTTATCTTGCCGTTTATAATTCTGAGGCAGCAAGAAGCTTCTCTCATACTATTTTCTGATTAAAGCAGACAATCTTTGCGATGATAACAGTATCACAATACAATGCGTAGGACTCCGCAAGGCTGACGCCTTGCAAGGACAGCAACGCAGTATTACGGAAACCGGACCGCAAAGATTGTCTATTTTTTATGAAACCGGCATGGTCAGACAGATTTCTGTAAAACAAAAAAAGACCGGCTCCTTTTACCTTTGAGCCGGTCACTTTTTGTTTTATGATTATATATCAGAGATACCTCTCAGAATAACTTCGAGAGGTTGCCTTAAGCTATGAATTTGTCATCAAAGCGCCTCGAAAGGTCGTCACTTTTGATGCTTATCCGGCAGTGAAGTATGTTCATCCTCCATGATCTCTTCGATATTATCGGTTGAAAAATAAGATATTTTTCGGATAATACGGTTGTTCCTGCGCTGGAACATGTTTTCAAGCAGATAGTAAAAGGCGCCGGGCGTGCGGAGTCCGCCCAACGAAACCGCGTCAATGCCCGTGTCGGCAAGAAGCCAGTCCGCAAATTGTACGCAGTTGACGTTTACGCCAAAATATTGCTTAAAGGAGCCGTCAACCACCGTATATATCTTGGCGTTGAGAAACCGCACCAGGTTTTCTCCCGAATCGCCGTAACGCTTGCCCGGTTCCGGGGTGGTGTTTTCGGGGTCCTCGATCTTAAACTCCAGCGGCTCGCAGTATTCATTAAACATTTCAATTCGTTTCTTTACTGTATCAAGCTGTTGCTCCGAAAAACACGCGCCGTAGCTGATGAGATAATCACCGCAGTTGTCGATACAGTATTTATAATACGGAAGCTTTGGGATTTTTGCATAGGTTCCCTGTGAAACAAAGCCTGCCAGCTTGTTTTTGCTCTTGTCATAGGTTCCGTATGAATACACGGTATCGCCGATAGCAATGTCCATATGGCCAAACTGGTTGCCGGCGGGATCGGTTAGGTGAAGGTTGATTTCAAGGTTGACTTCGTCAGATTCGTTGTTTTCTTTGTATTCAACAAGGTTTTTCTTATCAAAGCTGTTATCTTCAATTTTTTTGTAAATTTCCTTGACCATATTTTTTATCTTAAACGCCGTAAACAGGTTTGGCATAGCAATGTGAGTACGGCGGCGCATACGATCTGCTTCCAGCTCGGAACGGGTGATCTCGGCATAAAAATCCCCGAAAATCGTTATAGCATAGACAAACAGATAGAATGAAATAAAATATCTCAGCATACCAAAGTTTTCAAGCGGAAAAAGCACAAGGAATAAGCCTGTCATAATCAAAATTATGGCAAACAGACCGTTTATAATGCCGCCCCTAAATCCGTTTAGAAAACAGTTCAGGCATATTGCTGCCCTCACAAAGCCGACAAGCACCGCGACAATACCTATCAGCAAACAGGGCGTAATAGTGACAATCGAAAAATAATACTGCAATACAACCAAAACGGCTGCAACAAGCAAATAGCCGACCAAGCCCAAAATTCCTGCCAAATATCTTTTTATCTGAAAGCCCTGGATCATGAACGAAATGCCTGCCAGCACCAGGCTGACGGACACAGCGGCTACCATTAAAAATTCAACGGTTTCGTCCTTGAGAAACAAAAGGACGATGCCGATTAACGTTACACCCAGCGCAGCCAAAAGCGTGACAATCGGTTCTCTCATTTTTTTAATCTGTTTTACCATATGTTTTTCCTCCGTTAGTTTTCTTGACTTCTTTGCGTATCCGCAGGAGAAGGTTTAGGCAACACCGCATAATTCAAGTGTGAGGATTGCGCAGTAAGATTTTTCGGCAGAGTGTACAAATAATCAGTACGCATACTGATGTATGGATGCTGATTTTTGGACACTATGACGAAATAATAAAAGGCAAGGCGCGCGCCTGAATTATGCGGTGTTGCCTTTATAATAATCGCACAAAAACATTTGTGCGCTTACCTTACTTATAGTATATTTTTATAATAACATGCTCACACGCAAAAATCAATTACTGTTTTAAATATTTTGTCAAACAAAAGGATATTTTATCGGAAACAACCGGTATTCCGCAGCTTCTGCCGCAAGCAAAACGGAGCCGCCGCTCAGCAAGCAACAGCCCCGTGATTTTGGTTATGGAATCATTGTTTTTCAAAAATCATTTCGCTTTCTTCATCGACAACGGTAATTCTGTTGCCGTCAACGGTGAACGAAAGCTCGCCGTCGGCATCAACCAGCTTGCCGTCCTTAACGGAGTATTTCGAGCCCATCAAGTCCGCCTTGTCGCCGTCGAACACAAGGTCGGTGGGCAAGCCCATGCTTTTAAGGCGTTCAACCTGTTCGGTAGCGTCCTTGCCGTCGCTTTTCAGCTCGACAAACGTATATGTGCCGTCAAGACCCGACCCCTCGGATTTTTCGGCTTTTGCGCTTTCGGAGCCTTCCGAGGAGCCGCTGTCGGAGCTTTTCGCAGAGCTGCTTTCAGCAGAAGCTTCGGCGGTGGCGGCAGCATTGCCCTCGGCAACGGTTGTAACAACGCCTTCGGCTGCCGAGCTGCTTCCGGTATTGCTTTCCGGGCTGCTGCCGCATGCAGCGAGGGCTGAGATCAACAGAATAGCCGCCGCGGCAAAAGCGGCAGCAGAGAACAATTTCTTTTTCATAATCAGTTCACCTTACTTCAAAATAATAAACAAATGCTTGTTATGGCAATACCGCATAATTCGGGTGTGCGGATCGCGCGGTGTTGCCTTGTGTTTTTGTTATACTAATGATATCATCTTAACCCCGAAAATGTCAAGAAAATACATAACAAAAACCACAAAACGGCAACGCCGCAAAATTCAAAGCTGTTGAATAATACGACGCTGCCGGTCAGTGAGTATTTTTAGTTTTAAAAGAATCGCGGTTTTGCCTTGTGCAGCACTAAATCAATTCTGCAAGATGCACCTGCAATTGAGTTGCGTCATCAATGGTAACCAAAACGCACTGACAACTACGTTCATACTAATCTCAGATAAAAAGTGGACAAAGATTTGCGAGGATATTTTTCGCAAGACGAGGCGAAGGACGCCGCAAGGCTGTCGCCTTGCAAGGACGATAGACCGCAAAGATTGTCTATTTTTTATTTGAGTTTAGTATCAACTGTGGGATCAAGCAATTTTCTAAAAACAAGAACGTCCGGATTTCCCCGAACGTTCCAAATCATTGTTATTTATCTTAACGCAGTTGTAGAAGTAAGCTGCAAAGCGAGCTCCGTCTGACTTCCACTCATTTGAGAATGATACTCCCAGAGTTGTCTTTTTTGGTGCTTCGTATGAAGCCACAGCCTGTGTAACGTCAACTGTTGCTGCGGAAGCTCTCGATTTTATACTAAAAGTATATAAAGATTTGCGGAAATCAGACCGCAAAGATTGTCTATTTCTTATTTGAGTTTCGTATTATATATCCTACAATCAAAAATACTGTCGTTCCGATAACCGTTCCCAAGGTGTTCATCAGCAAATCGTCCGTTTCACATCGCCCAAAGCGGAAGATGTACTGAATTATTTCCGCCGCCAGCGACAAAACAATTCCCGTGATTATCGTAAACAATACCCTGTGCTTTATCTTTTGCGGCAATACAAACGGCAGGCTCATCCCCAACGGCATAAACAGCAAAAAATTCATAAACATGGTTCGCGGAACTTCGTCATTGGGAATTGAAAAATCATGAACGAAAAATGAAGGAATTAAAACCAGCTCAGGCTGCGCCGCGCTTTTTCGTCCGATTACAGTTAAGGCAAAAATCAGCACAACAGAAAGAACGGATCCTATGCACGCTGTAATTTTTCTTGGCTTTTGCGGCAAAAAAAGCATTAGCAAAAACCAAATTACATACATAGTAACCGCTTCAATATACACATAGTTCATCGGCTGTACATAAAACATTTGCCTCAGACTCATGCAATGCAACTCCCGTTTGATGAATAAGCCCTTCAGAAAAGGCTCTATAGCAAATCTCTAAAGTTCGTCAAGCATTTCTGTAACATATTCCGTAGTGAGAATCTTGCGAACGGTACCCTCAACGTCAAGAAGCTTGGTGTTGTGGCTCGTATAGGAATCGTCAGCCTCTGTATGGACCTCACCCTTGACAACAAATTTATCGTAGTTAAGGTCTCGGCTGTCTGCGGCAACCCTGAAATAGTTGCCCATATCCTCGGCTCTGAGCCTCTCTTCCCTGGTCATCAGCGTCTCATAGAGCTTTTCGCCGTGGCGTGTGCCGATAAGCTTTGTTCCGGTGTCGCCGAATAGCGTCTGAACAGCCTTGGCGAGGACTCCTATTGTAGAAGCGTCCGCCTTTTGAATAAACAAATCGCCGGGATTTGCGTTTTCAAACGCGAACTTGACCAAATCCACAGCCTCGTCAAGATTCATCAAAAATCTTGTCATTTCCGGGTTAGTTATCGTGATCGGATTTCCGGACCTGATCTGATCAATAAACAGCGGTATAACCGAACCTCTGCTGCACATAACGTTGCCGTATCTGGTACAGCAAATCACGGTGTCGCTGCGCTCGGCGGCAACTCTGGCGTTAGCGTAGATAACATGCTCCATCATCGCCTTTGAGATTCCCATGGCGTTGATCGGGTACGCCGCCTTGTCGGTTGACAGGCAGACAACGCGCTTTACTCCGCAGTCGATCGCCGCATGAAGCATATTGTCCGTGCCCTCAACATTTGTGCGCACAGCCTCCATAGGGAAAAATTCGCAGGAAGGAACCTGCTTTAGCGCCGCAGCGTGAAAAACATAGTCAACCCCCCACATGGCGTCCTTTATCGACTGAGCGTTGCGCACATCTCCAATATAAAACTTCACCTTGCCGGCAAGCTCGGGAAATCTCGCCTGCAAATCGTGACGCATATCGTCCTGTTTTTTTTCATCGCGGGAGAAAATCCTGATTTGTCCGATATCGGTGTGCAAAAAATGCTTTAGAACGGTATTTCCAAAGGAACCTGTACCGCCTGTAATCATCAAAGTAGCTCCTGAAAAGCCAGACATAAATATCCCCCTTAAACATCATTTTTTCTCTTGTGTGTCTTTTTTAGCACCGGTGCCGCCCTCTAAAACGCCCTCGTGCTTTAAAACGCTGGTGATAGAGCCGAAAAAGCACTTTAGGTCAAAAGCAAAGCTTAGATTTTTTACGTATTCTCCGTCGAGCTTTGCTTTTTCGGGTATCTCAAGCTCGTCTCTGCCGTTGATCTGCGCCCAGCCGGTAAGCCCGGGCTTTACGCCGTTTGCTCCGTATTTGTCGCGCTCGGCTATCAAATCGTCCTGGTTCCACAGCGCGGGACGAGGACCGATAATACTCATCTTGCCCACCAGAATATCCCAAATCTGGGGCAGCTCGTCAAGACTGAACTTTCTCAAAAACCTGCCTACGCGCGTTATGTATTTCTGTGGGTCGTCCATCAAATGCGTTGGAATATCATGAGGAGTGTCCATCCTCATAGAGCGGAATTTGTGAAGCATAAAGTAGGTTTTGTTAAGTCCCACGCGCTTTTGAGTAAACATGGCCGGGCCCGGGTCATCCACCTTGATTGCTATAATGACTGCCAAAAAAAGCCATGACAAAAAAACAAGCGCAAAAAACGACAGCAAAATATCGAGCAATCGCTTTATATACTTGGCGTACAATGCCTCACCTCATCACTGTTTTTCAATAATAACATAAAATTGCCAAAAAATTGTCAAACCAAACTGTATTTCTTACAAAAAGCATGTTAAATCAAATGACAATATTAGTATTATACTACAATTATATACCTCTGTCAATGTAAATAACAATCAAAGCCCGGCAATCCAAAAATAATTGATACTAATCTCAGATAAAAAGTGGACAAAGATTTGCGAGGATATTTTTCGCAAGACGAGGCGAAGGACGCCGCAAGGCTGTCGCCTTGCAAGGACGACAAGTATTGCGGAAAATAGACCGCAAAGATTGTCTATTTTTTATTTGAGTTTAGTATGAATTCATTTTGGCAAAACGTTCACAATCACAAGCTCGCGCGGATTGTTTATCCTTGGGATCGCGATAGTATTTGAGCAGCCGGCGGAGATCACCATTTTGTTGTCAATAACACCTTTGTGATACTTAGGGAACAATCCCTGTCCCGAAGAAAACAAACCGCGGTCAAAAAAACGAATTTGACCGCCGTGCGTATGTCCCGACAAAATCAGGTCGATGTCAAGCTGCTCCAACAGCACGGGATAATACTCCGGACGGTGACACAGCAAAAGCTTGAAGCCGTCCTTTTGCGCAAACTCCCCGAGCCACTCCTCATCGGCGTCGCACGAAAGTCCGCCGATCCTCAGCCTGTTGTCGCCGGTGTAAACCAAGCTGTCGTCGTTATCCAGTAAAATAATTCCCAACTCGCCCAGCTTTGAGATATCCTCATCAAAAAGTCTCTGCTCATGATTGCCCAGGCTCATAAAAACGGGCGCGACGCTTGCCGCCCTGTCCAAAAATTCAAAGGCTGATTCGGAGGAATGAAAACGGTTTTTTCTGAAAACAGTCAGCAAAAGCGCGTTGAAATAATAGGCAAAATTAATAAAAAGCCACTTTACAACGCTGAATTTCTCCTGAACCACAGCCTTACCTTTTGGACCTCCGTATCTTTCAAGGGTGTCGCCGGCAACGGCGATCAGCTCCGGCTTTTGCAATTCAAGCATTTTCAGGATATCGTCGGCGTTTCTCTCGTGCAGATCCGAAACGAGCGCGATTTTTAGCGGCGAACAAAGCTTTTCTGCGTCTGCAAAAATTGTGTATTCGGTCAACACAGCCGTATCTGACAAAGCCCGCACCACCCTTTCAAATGATCATCAGTCCTGCTGATTTTCCTGAGCCAGCTTCTTTTCCAGTTCTTCTCTGCCCACCGCGAGCATAAGCTTGATGCGGTTTTCCTGATTGACCTTCGGTGCGCCGGGGTCATAGTCTATTGTGACAATATTTGCGTTAGGCTTTATCTCTTTGATTTTGCGGATCGCGCCCTTGCCGTTGATGTGGTTCGGAAGGCAGCCAAACGGCTGGGTGCAGACAATATTTTCATAGCCTGTCTCGGCAAGCTCGAGCATTTCTGCCGTGAGCAGCCAGCCCTCGCCCATCTTGCTTCCGTAGCCGATAACGCCCTTGACAAGCGACTTTGTGTGAGCGTATTCGTGCGGCGGAACAAAGCCGTATTTTTTTGCCGCGTCTATCATCAGGCCCTCAAGCTTTGTCACATAATTGAGCAGCATTTTGCAAAAATCATATTTAAGCTTGCTGCCGCCGAACATCTTGTAGTCCTCGATCCGGTTGTCAACCTTAAAGGCGGCAAAGCCCATAAGCCCCGGAACGCAAACCTCGCAGTCCTGTTCGGCAAGAAAGTCCTCAAGCCCGTTGTTAGCCATTTTTGAATATTTTACGTAAATTTCTCCGACGATTCCGACCTTGACCTTTGGGGTCTTGTTCAGCTCTATCTTTGAGAACGAGCGAGTGATTTTGTCAAGGTTTTCGTCAAGCTCCTCAAGCGTATAGCCCTTTCCCTCGACAAGAAGCTGTGAGATCGTGCCAATCCACTCGTCCACAAGGCGCATACTCTCGCCCTTGTTCACCTCATAGGGCTTTGTCTGGTTTGAAAGCAGCATAAGCTGATCGCCGTAGACAAGTCCGCCCACAAAGCGGCGTATAAGCGGAAGCGTCAGCGAAAATCCGCTGTTCTTTTCCATGCCGAACGACAGCGAGATTACCGGAACAAATTCAAAGCCCGCCTTTTTGAGCGCCTTTCTGAGCAGAAAGATATAGTTAGAGGCACGGCAGCCGCCGCCCGTCTGGGTTATCATCAGCGCGACCTTGTGAACGTCGTATTTTCCGCTTTGCAGCGCGTTGATAAACTGTCCGATAACCAAAAGAGCCGGATAGCAGGTGTCGTTGTGAACGTATTTAAGACCGGTCTGCGCGATTTCGGGTCCGGTTGTGTTGAGCAAATCGGACTTGTAGCCGTAATGCGTAAAAACGTTTTGCAAAATTTTAAAGTGGATCGGAGCCATATTAGGCATAAGGATCGTATATTCCTTCTTCATTTGCTTGGTAAAAAGCAAACGACCGGTTTTTTTATCATACTTTAGTTCAGCCATTTTTCCTCCGAAATGTTTTACCGAATCAATCAGTCGTTATCAATAGCCGCCAGCAAGCTGCGGATACGGATCTTTACCGCACCGAGGTTGGTGATTTCGTCGATCTTGATCTGGGTATAAATCTTGTTTTTGCTTTCAAGGATCTCTCTGACCTCGTCAGTGGTGATCGCGTCAACTCCGCAGCCAAACGACACAAGCTGCACAAGCTCCATGTCGCTGCGCGTTGTAACGTACTTGGCTGCCGCATACAGCCGCGAGTGATAGGTCCACTGATTGAGCACGTGGGTGTTAAATCTTTCGACCCTTGCAGCCACAACATCCTCGCTGACAATCGCAACGTCAAAGCCTGAGATCAGCTTGTCAATGCCGTGGTTGATTTCGGGATCAACGTGATATGGTCTGCCGGCAAGAACAAAAATCTTTTTGCCCTGCTTTTCAGCCTTTTCAATAATCTCGTTTTGTAAAGCTCCTGTTCCTCATACGCCTTTTTTGCCGCAACGCGAATTTCGTTGAGCGAAATGTCGGGGAAGTGGAACGAAAGCCTCTCGTATGCCTTTTTAGGAAAATCCTTCGGGCGGTGAATGCCAAAGTACTCCTTGATAAAATGCACCTGACGGATATCCTTCATATTGTTCTTTATTACCTCAGGATAATACGCAACGACCGGGCAGTTGTAGTGATTATCTCCCAGGTTTTCGTCAAAGTTGTAGGACAGGCAGGGATAAAAAATCGTCTCCGCGCCGTCGTCAATCAGCGACTGAACGTGACCGTGCATAAGCTTTGCCGGAAAACAAATCGTGTCGCTGGGTATCGTCTGCTGACCCCTTTGATACAGCTTTCGGTTTGAGAACGGAGATTTAAAGACCTCAAATTTCAGCTCTGTAAAAAAGCGGTACCAAAACGGATAAAGCTCAAACATATTAAGTCCCATGGGTATTCCCAGCTTGCCGCGCAGCCCCTCAACGGGCTTGTATTCGTCAAGCAGCCTGAGCTTGTATTCATACATATTCAGCTCTCCCGAGGGAGCCTTTTTGGTGATCGGGCGTTCGCAGCGGTTGCCTGCGATATATTTTTTGCCCTTGCCAAAGGAATTTATTGTCAGGCGGCAGTTGTTGCTGCACATTCCGCAGTTTGCCACCTTGATTTCGTGAACAAAGTTTCTCAGCTCCTCCGCGTTTGAAAGCGTGCTGCCGGTCTTGCCCTTTGACTTCTTCTTGGCGTAAAGAGCCGCGCCGTACGCGCCCATAAGACCGGCGATGTTCGGTCTTACGACCTCGACTCCCATCTCCTGCTCAAAGGCGCGCAGCACCGCATCATTTAAAAAGGTGCCGCCCTGAACAACAATTCTTTTTCCCAACTCGTCGGGACCAGAGGCACGGATAACCTTGTACAGCGCGTTTTTGACAACGCTCAGCGAAAGTCCGGCTGAGATGTCCTCAATCGTCGCGCCGTCCTTTTGCGCCTGCTTAACGCTGGAATTCATAAACACCGTACAGCGCGAGCCAAGGTCAACCGGTCGCTTCGCAAAAAGCCCCAGCCTTGAAAATTCTTCGATCTCGTATCCGAGCGCGTTTGCAAAGGTCTGCAAAAAGCTTCCGCAGCCCGAAGAGCACGCTTCGTTGAGAAAAATATTGTCAATTGCGCCGTTGTGGATCTTGAAGCACTTTATGTCCTGACCGCCGATGTCGATAATAAACTCAACGTCGGGCATAAAATACTTTGCCGCGGTAAAGTGAGCGATAGTCTCAACAATGCCGTAGTCCACACTGAAGGCGTTCTTTATAATATCCTCGCCGTAGCCCGTAACGGCAGACGAGGCAACCTTGATTTCCGGATTGATTTCGTAGATTTCCTCCAAAAACGCCTTGATAATTTCAACCGGGTTGCCCTTGGAGGGAAGATATTTTGAATAGAGCAGCTCGCCGTCCTCGTTGAGCACAACGCCCTTGACGGTGGTAGAGCCTGCGTCCATGCCTATATAAGCCTTGCCCTTGTAGCCCTTTAGCTCCTTTTGGGCAACGTCTGCCTTGGCATGGCGCGCCTTGAACCGCTCATATTCCTCAGGGCTTTTAAAAAGCGGAGGATTAAAGGCAAAATTGCCGGTTCCGCGATAGGTTTTGACCATATTGATAACATAGTCAAAATCAATCGGCTTGTCGGCGCACAAAGCCGCGCCGCAGGCAACATAATACAACGAATTTTCGGGGCAAACGCCCTTGGTTTTGAGCGTGCGGTCAAAGCAGCTTCTCAGCTCGCTCATAAAGGTGAGCGGACCGCCGAGATAAACGACCTTGCCCTCGATCTCTCTGCCCTGAGCAAGACCGGCAACAGTCTGGCTGACAACCGCGTTAAAAATACTTTCGGCAATATCGCTCTTGCGCGCGCCCTGGTTGAGCAGCGGCTGAATATCAGTTTTTGCAAAAACACCGCAGCGCGAGGCTATTGTGTAGGTTTTTTCGTACTGCTTTGCAAGGTCGTCCAGATCCTCCAGCTCAACGTTGAGCAGGGTCGCCATCTGGTCGATAAACGCGCCCGTGCCGCCGGCGCAGGTGCCGTTCATTCTGACCTCAAGACCGTTTGTCAAAAACAAAATCTTTGCGTCCTCGCCGCCCAGCTCGATCACAACGTCGGTGCCCGGCAAAAAGGTATTGACCGCCACGCGGGTTGCGTAAACCTCCTGAACAAATTCGATTCCGCAGCTTTCGGCAACGCCCATTCCGGCAGAGCCCGACATCGCGACAACGGCATTTTCGACTCCGTTGATCTCACCGCGGACGCGGTTCAGGATTTCCGCGATTTTCTCTGTGATCTGCGAAAAATGACGCTCATATGTATTGTATATCAGCTTGTTGTCATCATCAAGCACAACACACTTGATTGTGGTTGAGCCAATGTCAAGTCCTAATTTCAAAGTTTTTCCTCCAAAAGACACGCTCGAAAAACTCTTTTCGCGCTTTTTGCTTCATTATCGGCTGTGCATACCTTGTACCGCACCCGAAAAAAGCCGCCGCATATAGCTTCTCTATTTTATATTCCACAATATTATAATATTATTTACCGGCTTTTTAATTCTATTATAGAATCATTAATACTTTAATTAAACTTTACCATTTTTCTTTTGATCTGTTCACAGGGATTCGGCAATTCGCCGCCATTTTATTCGGTCGGGAAGAAAGAATTTGTCGTATTACTATAGTCTTATTAAGGCAACACCGCACAATTCGCGGCGCACGCCTTGCTTGCATATTATTCCGTCAGACTGCCCAAAAATCAGTCCCCATACGTCAGTATGCGAACATCTGACTGCGCAATCCGCACACCCGAATTATGCGGTATTGCCTTAAAACAGCAGGGTCGCACCCATGTGTGCGACCTCTGAGAAATACAGCCAAAATAGAAAAATATTGCTAAATAAATAAAAATACAGTCGGGAACAAAGGTAATTTTAAGACAAATCCTTTCTTCCCGACCGAAATTATTCTTTATTCGTTATTCTTTTTTCCCGGTCGCCCCACAGCTTGCGGAGCAAATTTAGCTTACGGAGCAAATTTAGCTTGCGGAGCAAATTTAGCTTGCGAAGCGAATTTAGCTCGCGGAGCGAATTTAGCTCGCGGAGCGAATTTAGCTCGCGAAGCGAATTTAGCTCGCAAAGCGAATTTAGCTCGCTTTAGTTTCGAGCACCACCGAGCCGTGCGGCGGAAGGGTAAGCTTTCCGTTTTTCAGCTCGCACCTTGATGCTTCAACGGTGCTCAAATCGGCAGCGATCTGCGGATTTTCAAGCATTTCGGATGTGAGTTCAAGCTCTTTCGGCTCTTTTCCGTTAAAATTATGGATAATCATCAGCTTTTTGCCGTCATATTCGGTGTAGTACGCCGCAATTTCCTTGTCGCCAAAGTCTGCCTGAGCCGTGATTTCGCCGCGCGCGATTGCAGGATTTTGGTTTTTGACCTTGATCAGCCTGCGGTAATGATTGAGCAGTGAGCCTTTGTCGGCAAGCTGCTGCTTAACACCGCCGTTTACGGGCGGTTCAATTTTCGAGCCGATGTTTCCGACCTTGATCGACGGCAGCTTTTCGCTGTCGAATACCATGGCGGTCCTGTAATATGCGTCGTTTGAGTTGCTCTCAGCCTTTGTGCCGATCTCCTCGCCGTAATAGGTAAAGCTGTTGCCGGGCATTAGCATATAAATATTTGCCGCAAATTTTTCATAATCCAAACCCTTTGACTGCAACGCGTTAGCGATTCTCACCTGGTCGTGATTAGAGAGGAAATAGGCGTTGATCGCGTTCGGGTTACTTTCGCGCATTTTGCCGTCATAAGCCTTGAGCTTCTTTGCAAAGGTCGCGCCCTGCATTGTGTTGATATTGCTGACGATCTGACCGGTATTCTGAGCGAATTTGAAGGAAAACAGGCTGTCGATCCCGGACTTGTACAGTTCTTGGATATCGCTGTCCTCCGTCCAATCCTCACCCACCATGTAGACGTCCTCCTTGATGCCCTTGCAGGTGTCGTAAAACCATTTCAAAAATTCGGTGCCGTCAACGGTTTTGTTCTGAAAAAACTTGCACGCGTCCAAGCGGAAGCCGTCAACCTTTCTGTCCTCCAGCCAAAACTTTGCGATTTTGGTAAATTCCTCACGGGTTTTTTCGGAATTCAAATCCCATTCCGGCATATCCTGAGAGAAATTCGCCTCGCAAACATAGCCGTCCGAGAGCCTTACAACCTGAATATCGCTGCTGTAGTAATCTGACTTGTGGATTTCAAAATACTTTGCCGCGCCGTCAAGCTTGCCTTCGCTCACCTCGGTTACAGCCTGCTGAAACAGCGGATTGTTGTATGAAATGTGATTGAGCACAAGGTCGATAATAATGTTGATCCCTCTGTCGTGGCACTGCTTTACAAGCTCGTCAAAGTCCTCAAGCGTTCCGAAATTTGGGTCTATGTCATAGTAATTTTCAACATCATATTTGTGATATGATTTGGACGGCATAATCGGGGTGAGCCAAAGTCCGTCAATGCCCAAATCGTCTCCCGAATTTGGGTCGCCGTCGTTCAAATAGTCAAGCTGCGAGATGATTCCCTTTAGGTCGCCGATTTGGTCGTCGTTTGAATCACAAAAGGAATTTACAAAAATCTGATAGTAGTTGCGGTATTTATCGGTTGAAGCCGCAGCTTTTTTTGTCTCAACCGGGTCGGCGGAGCAGCCCGAAAGCACTGCCGTTCCTGCAAGCGCAGCGCAAAGCAAGGCCGCAATTATTTTTTTCATGTTGTTCACCATAGCCTTTCTTTGGGCACACCGCAAAGCTGCGGCGCAGCCCGATTTTGATCTGCATAGGAGCCTACAAAGTGTTTCAGGCGGCAGCCAAAGACTGTCGCCCGAAAATATTATTTCTTTTTTAATATACTTACTGTCCTAAAACGCCTTGTATTAACCCTTTACGCCGCCGGCGGTTACGCCTTCAACATAATACTTCTGCATCTTGAGGAAGAGCAGGGTGATCGGAACGGCAACTACAACCGAGCCCGCAAGGAACTGCTTGTAGTAGGTGTTGATAAAGTCGTTTTCGAGCATAAGTCTCAGTCCGATAGCAACCGTGTAGTTTTCACGCGAGTCGCCCATGATGATCTTGGCAAGAATAAAGTCTGTCCAGGGACCGATAAACGAGGTGAGAACCGTGTAAACAACGATCGGCTTTGACATCGGAAGAATGATCTTCCAGAAGATCTGGTTTTTGGTCGCTCCGTCGATCGTCGCCGCCTCGTCGAGAGCACGCGGGATCGTATCGAAGAAGCCCTTTGAGATCTGGAAGCCCAAGCCTGCGCCGCAGCTGTAGCAGATTACAAGTGCAATGAGGTTCTGGGTAAGACCCATAGCTTTGAGAAGATAGTAGATAGCGATCATTGTCATAAAGCCCGGGAACATGCCGAGGATCATGCCAACGTTCATAAACTTTTTACGTGCCTTAAAGCGCAGACGGCTGAAGGTGTAGCTTACTGCGAGAACCGAGATCGTTGAGATAACACAGCTAAAGCACGCAACAACAAAGGTGTTGAGGAACCATCTTGGGAAGTTGATGGCTGCCTGACCGCCCTTTCCGGTGAAAAGGTCAATATAGTTTTGCAGCGTCCACTGCTTTGGAATAAGCCAGTCAACCGAGATAAGACCCTCGCCGCGGAAGGAGTGCATGAGCAGGTATACGAAAGGTGAAACCCAGATAACGCCCATTACGATCAGGATGATATAGATAAGCGCGTTGGAAATATGCCTTCTGATTTTATAGCTTTTTATCATGAGAACGCCTCCTCATCCTTCATAGACTTAGAATTGTTGTATACGATAAGGGAGATGGTAGCGCATACGATAAATACCAGAATACCTATTGCCGCCGCCAATCCGTAGTCCTGAGAGCTCATGGTCAGGTTGAACAGCCAGGTTACAAGGATATCTGTTTGACCTGCCTGATAGAAGTCCGGCGTGGTGGGTCCGCCGCCCGTAAGGAGGTAAATAACGTTGAAGTTGTTGATATTACCTACAAACTGGGTGATAAGCTGCGGAGTGGTTACAAAGATCATGTAAGGCAGCGTGATCGCGGTAAAGGTCTTGAACGGACTTGCGCCGTCGATACGCGCCGATTCGTAGAGATCCTCCGGAATATTCATCAAAATACCCGACATCGACAAAATCGTGTACGGAATACCGACCCAGCAGTTGATTACGATTACAACGGTCTTTGCGATCAAGCCCGTCGTGTTCAGCCACTGGAAGCCAACATGATGCCCCACTATATGCGAAAGCAAAACGTTGATAGCACCGTTTGCCTGAAGCATCTGGTTCATTACGAGGAGCGATACAAACTGGGGAACAGCGATCGTGATAACAAAAAGTGTTCTCCAAAGAGCCTTGAACTTGATGCCCTTTTTGTTGATCATAAGGGCAACGATCATTCCGAGGATATAGTTTGTAAAGGTTGCGAGCACCGCCCAAATAAGAGTCCATTTTGTGAGCTCAATAAAGGTGGTCGCTTTTCTTCCTGAGTTTACAACGTCAAAAAGTGAATAGAAATTGTCTAAACCTACCCAGGTAAAAAGTGTGCCCGGAGGAAGGTGAGTTTTGTCGTAGTTTGTGAACGCAATCAAAATCATGAAGATGAGCGGCAGAATGTTGAAAATACCGATCATCAGCACGGGGAATGAAAGCAGAGTAACGTGATATTTGCCGTCAAGGAATTGCTTGGCGTCTGTTTTGAGAGAGGTTGGCTTTTCGCCGTTGGCTCTCATGATCTGATGCCTGTAGGCGTCCTTGATGTTTGAAATGTAGATCGCAAAAACAAAGATAGTAATTACGATCGTGAGCACCGAATAGAGCAAAATAAGCATTGAGTTATCGCCGTATTCGGTCTTGGGAATGATATTTCCGGGATGTAAAACCTTGCGGGTCTCGACCGTACCCAGAGTGCCGAAGTCCTTGAGGTAGCCCCAGCCGAAGAATATCATGTAGAGTATGTAGAGAACCTCAGCCAAGAAATAAAGTATTCCCTTGTAATACTTTCCCTTGCTAAGGTCGCCCACACCGAAAATGAGATAAGATAGTTTTGTTGCCCAGTCGCCTTTTACAAAGGTGACACCGTAGTTTTTGAAGCCTTTGCCGATTCCTGTAAAGAACTTTACAATCGTTTTCCCCAAAGCTCTAAAGAATTTTCCGAGCGCACGCGGAATATTTACTATAAAGTTCTTAAAGTTGTGAGCAAATCTCTGAAACGGATTGAGCTGTTTATATTCAACATATGTCATAATAGCTCTCCTAAAATAAGTGTGATAAAATCTCTCTTATTTATTACCGATCCATACTTACCCGCCGCCGCACTGCGCAAGCCGCACCGTCCACCGACAGGCAAAATCAGATTTAGTAACCGGTATTCCGCCAAACCAATAATGCTTTTTCTCCGCTTTGCGGTCTTTGTTCTTGACTTTTGCCGAAAGCCGGAACAAAACATTATTTGTTTGGCGAAACAAAAACGTATAACCGGAAAGCACAGGGGTACCCTGAAACTCAGAGTACCCCGTTTTTACCGGAATAATGCCAAGCTAACAGATATTAAATCAGCCTTCGTCGCGAACGTTTGCGATTGTATCCTGGAGAAGCTTTCTTGTTTTAGCCTCGTCGGAAGGATCCCACTCGTCAGCAACGATCTTGTTGCCGAGTGTACCCATCGGCTGCCAGAAGGTAGGAGCGATATTAACCTGTACGCAAGCGTTTTCAGCCTGCTCCTTGATTGCGTTAAGAGCAGCGTTGCCCTTTACAAGGTCGCTCTCCTGAACAGCCTTGTTTGATGTGCCCCATCCAAGAGACTCAACTCTCTGCTTTGCACATTCCTCACCGCTGAGATAGAGAGCAAGGATCTGAGAAGCAGCCGGGAACTTTGAAGAACCGTTTACGCCGATATACTTGTAACCGAACATTGAAACGAGCTGCTTGTCTGTGCCGTCAACACTGATTGTAGGAAGCTTTGCTGCGCCGAACTTCTCGCCGAGAGCAGTCTTGTTTACTTCTGTATCCCAAGAACCGTCTACGCCTGCGCCGCAGGTTCCGTTTGTAAAGCCGGAAGCAACCTGCTTAACGTTGAGTGACTTGAATGTGCCCTTGTAGTCCTTCATGAGCTTTGCAAATGCCATGATTGTCTTAACAGCGTCGTCCTCGTTATAGTCCGCGAACTTCTGAGTTCCGTCTGCTTCAAGACCGTCGATCTTTGCGCCGGCTGTGAAAGCGAAGGTACATGCATAGAAGCCGTCGCCGCAGTCCATAATAAAGTCCTTGCCGCCCTTCTTACAAGCCTCGAGAACACCCTCAAGAGTCTTTGCGTCCTCGGGAGTAACAATAGTGTTGTCATATACAAGATAGTAGCCGTTATCGTTTGTCTCAGGATAAGCAAACAGTGTTCCGTTCATTGTTGCGGCTGTTACTGTATCCTCTGAGTTCTGCTCCTTAACAGCGTCTGCAAAAGCAACCTCTGCGATAACCTTTGCGTCAACAAGCTGGTTGAGCTGGTCGCTTGGGAATGCGAATACGTCGGCAGCTACAGAAGCGTCGTTAAGAACCTGAGTAGCAGCGTCGCTCTCGCCCTGAGCAACTACCTCGATTGTCATTTTTTTGCCTGAATAATGCTCCTGGAATGCGGAAACCTGATCCTTAACAAGGCTTACAGCCTTATCTGGAGCCCATACCTTAAGAGTGATGTTGTCCTCATCGCCGAAGTATGATTCATCAACAAAAGAACCGTCAACCTTTAATTCCGAGCTGCCGCCGGAAGCTGCGCTTGAATCGCCGGAAGTCGCGCTCGAGTCGCCTGATGCGCCTGAGCTTTGTCCGCCGCCGTTGTTGCAGCCTGCGAATGCGGTAGCTGTCATCATTGCAGCCAAAAGGACTGCTAAAATCTTTTTCATTGGAATATCCCTCTTTCATAAAAATAAAAATTCATTATGGATTGCAGTGCCTCGGCACATTATTTCCACTACATAAATGATATCAAAAATCGGAACAAATTTCAACCACTTTTGTACTTTTTATCTAGTTTGTTAATTTCGGGTTTATTTTTTGTGCAATTTGCTACAAAAATTCTTGGTTTTTATTTTTATAAACAAATTTATTTTCAGATATTTGTGCATTTTGACTAAGCTGCTCTTGTGCAAACTGCTTAAGCCCGGAATAAAATCTTATGATAATTCGACTATTTACAGTGATTTGAAGCATAAAAATTCTTTGAGGTATGATTTTTCAGCGATTTTTTCGTATAATTTTACCAATACCTCCGCACCAATAGTTTTTTGTCGAAATACTTACACGTATTTGCTGCAAGAAACATGCCGGTTCGCTGCCGTATTGTAGGCGATTCCGCATAATTCGGGTGTTGCCTAATGGTTTTGTGTACAGGAGATCACCCAATCAATAAAGTTTGTTACGCTGTCGCCGTTTTCGCGCTCGGCAGGCTCGTGGTTACGCTCCCAAACGGTTTCAAAGTCCACACTCTCAACGCCTTCGCAGGCTTTAAGCGCAAGGTCGAGATTGATCTCAGTCGTCACCGAATTGGTGTCCTGCCCGATGCCCGAACGAATACGCCAATATTTCGCGACGTTCGCTGTTTTGTAACCCTCGCGGCTTTCCATCAGGAAATAAAGAGGCGAGTACATATTCACCCGCTGCTCAACGGTATAACCCAGCGCGTCTTTTTTTGCCAGATCTGCCTGATAGTCAGCAGCGTATTTGCTGTCAAGCCCGGTCAGCACATCACATAGGATTTGATCAAAATGCGCGCCCTTGCCGTCGCCGTAGCCGAAAAGATTATTCTGCCCCTCGGGCTGATCAAAGCCGGTTACCATATCCTTGGCCTGCTTGCACGCCCTGGCAAAATCGGCTATGCTCGTGATCGAGGCTGTATCGGTGCTCCTGTCGTAGCTGATCCAGTTTTTGTCCGCGTTCATTTTGTCAACATATTTTTGAGCGTCTTTTGGATCGGACAGATCGGAAAGATAGTTGTTGAGCGAACCCTCGATCACACCCTTGACATAATCGTAGTAGCTTCCTGCCTGATAAATCCCCTCTTCGGATTCGCTCAGGATCAGCTCATTGCCGTTCTTGTCAACAAAGCCTGCGCTGTTGACGTATTTCGCAAATTTATAGGCAAGCTTGTCAGACATAGCCTGTTCTTCTGCACTTCTGTCGGTACGGGTGCAGCCCATCATCCACTCGTACTCGGCGTTGGCGGTATCTAAGCTCGTGACGGGACACCACGACATTGAGCCTAAAACAGAATCGGAAACGCCTTGTATCGCGCCGATTTTTTCAAGATAAGGATCGTAAATCCCACTGTCGCCCGACGCTCCGAGCAAAACGGACTGCGCTCCGCCTCCGCTCATCCCGAAGGTAAATATCTTCTCGGCATCGCCGGGAATCACATCGCTGCAATATCTCAAATAGCGAATTGCCGCCTTTAGGTCGGTAACACCAGATGGCGCGCCCTCGCTGATTCCGCGGCAGCCGGGATAAACATAAACAATGCCCTTGGCTGTATAC
>CAJODI010000030.1:63455-76933 GCA_905233145.1 uncultured Ruminococcus sp.
GTCCTCGGTGATCGCCTCGGCGGAATGATATCCGGGTGTATTGACGCACAGCGCGATCGGAGCAGAGGAGGCGGTGAAGCCGCTGACCTGCGCGCTGTCGTTGAGCTTGCAGGTGTAGGTTCCGTCGGAGTTCTCTGTCGCTTCCATATAGGCGGCAGGAACAAAGACAGCAAGCTTTTCGTATTTTTCATCTGCCGGAGCCTCGCAGTAAGAAATTGTCGTTTGATAGTACAGGTCATTTCCTTCATTGTACCGCCACTTGCTCATATCGGTCTTTGGCAGGTTCGTCACGGGAGCAGCCGCAGTTGTTTCGGGCACGGTGGGTTCAGCTGTATTTTGTGTTTGCCCTGCGCAGCCGGATAACGCGACCGCGGTAATCACCGTGATCATAAGTGCTGACAGAATAATTCTTGCTCTCACCATTAATATCTCCTGACTCTTCCGTTCTTTTATTATAAACGCTTTCAGCGAAATTATTTCCTAAACATGGCGTACGCCGTGAATTATGAGGAATTGCCTATAATATATTAAATATATACCAAATTTATAATCAAATTATACATTCGTAATCTAAAGTTCATCTGAAGATATCTAAAATTCACAAAAAATTATTGTAAAAAATTCAAATCATGCTATAATATATTACGAAACGGAGTGAAATTATGAAGCTAAATCAACTTCTCACAAACGTAAAAACCGACGCGCCCCTGCAAAGCCTGCCAAATCCCGAGATAACGGGACTTGTTTATGATTCACGCAAGGTAACAAAGGGCTGCGCCTTTGTCGCGCTTAAGGGCTACACCTCGGACGGTCACAAGTTTTTGAAATCCGCAGTTGAAGGCGGCGCGTCCGCGCTTGTTGTCAGCGACGAGCCGGACTTTGAGGTTCCCTCAGGCGTTGCCGTAATCAAAACTCCCGACACACGTCTTGCGCTTGCGCTTATGAGCGCGGAGTTTTTCGGAAATCCGGCAAAGGAGCTTATGACTGTCGCCGTGACCGGCACAAAGGGCAAAACCACAACCACGGCTATGATCGCCTCGATTTTTGAGAAGGCAGGAATAAAAGCCGGAACGATCGGCACGCTGGGCATAATTTATGACGGCAAAACAATCAAGACTGACAACACCACGCCCGAGTCTTATGAGATACAAAAGGCACTCAGGGATATGGTGAGCTGCGGCTGCAAGGCTATGGTGATTGAAGCCTCGTCGCTGGGACTCAAGCACAGCCGGCTTGCCGGAATGACCTTTGACGTCGGAATATTCACCAACTTTTCAAACGACCACATCGGCGGCGTTGAACACAAGGATATGGAGGAATATCTTTTTTGCAAGAGCCTTCTGTTCCGTCAGTGCAAAAATGCCGCGGCAAATATTGACGACAAAATGTGGCAGGAAGTCACAAAGGATTTCAAGGGCGATATCCTCACCTTTGGCTTTTCCGATTCCGCCCGGCTGCGCGCCTCGAACGACCGGCTTTTGAACGAAAACGGCTTTATCGGGATCCACTTTGAAGCGTCCGGAATAAAAAAGCTTTCGGTTGACGTGGGAATCCCGGGCAAATTCAACGCATACAACGCGCTTGCCGCGATTTCGGCTGTTTCCTTTTTTGACGTGCCGGACGAAGCGATCTTGGAAGGCCTGAAGGCAGCAGGAGTCAAGGGCAGAGTAGAACCGGTCAGGGTACCCGGCAACTATTCCCTGCTGATTGACTACGCTCACAACGCTCTGTCAATGGAAAACGTACTCACCACTTTGCGCCAATACAATCCAAACAGGCTGATCACGATGTTTGGCGCGGGCGGCAACCGCCCAAAGGTTAGGCGTTATGAAATGGGCGAAGCCTCGGGCAGGCTTTCGGATCTTTCGGTTATCACCGAGGACAACTCGCGCTTTGAGGATGTTATGGACATTATCGAGGATATCAAGATGGGTCTTGCCAAAACAAACGGCAAATACGTTGTTGTCCCCAACCGAAAGGACGCGATACGCTACTGTATTGAAAACGCGCAGGACGGAGATATTATTGTGCTTGCCGGAAAGGGTCACGAGGACTATCAGGAAATCAAGGGCGTAAAATATCATATGGACGAACGCGAGCTTGTTGCGGAGATCATAAACGAGCTTAATGATAAATAAAAACAATATCCACAACTTAAGCAAATATTTAAGGGGATTTTTTGAGGTTTCCTAAAATAAAATCGTAGGGGCGCACCCACGTGTGCGCCCTCGGAAACACGATGGCTTTCAGGGCGCACACATGGGTGCGCCCCTACACAGTAAAGGTTCCCGATCCTTCTTAAGTTGTTGACAAATAACAAATCATCCAACGCCGCACTTATGCGTATAAAACAAGTTGGTTATAGAAAGGAAATATTATGGAACAGAAAAAAGAAATCGAAGTATTGTGGACAGGCGGCTTTGATTCGTCATTCAGGGTATGCCAGCTTTCGCGCATGGACGTTATTATAACACCCTACTATCTGTGCAACAACCGTCCGTCGGAGCCAAACGAGCTGAACGCGATGAACACAATCAGGACAAAGCTTTTGAACGACCCCAAAACAAAGGCGACTATCAATCCGCTTGTGTATGTTCCGGTTGAGAGCCGCAAAACAAGCGAAGCGGTTTCGGACGCCTACCACAGGCTCAGGCAGGCTGAATATATGGGAACTCAGTATGAATTTTTGGGAGTTTTCGCGCTTGACCACGAGGAAATCGAGCTTATGGTGACCGGCGGCGGAAGAATCAAGACAATAATCGAAAAGCACGGCGCGCTCAAAGAAGTCCAGGACGAATACGGCGACTATTATATTGTTGACAAAGAAAACTCCGAGCCTGATATCTGCGAATTGTTTGGTCATTATCATTTTCCGGTAATGGCGTACACCAAGCCGGAAATGAAGAAAAAATACATAGAAATGGGACTCGAGGACATAATCAACGACACCTGGTTTTGCTTTGTTCCGATCAACGGCAAGCCCTGCGGCATATGCAATCCCTGCCGCTGTACCATAGAAGAGGGCATGATCGAACGTTTTTCGGACGCCGCGATAAGAAGATACATTCTCGCAAAAAACTCCGATA
Organism: uncultured Ruminococcus sp.; assembly: GCA_905233145.1. Taxonomy (GTDB): domain Bacteria; phylum Bacillota; class Clostridia; order Oscillospirales; family Acutalibacteraceae; genus Ruminococcoides. The sequence goes on from CAJODI010000030.1 coordinate 66,542, forward strand.
ATAAGCCGGGAGAAGCTTGATCAATTGAAAATTGAAAATGGAAAATGGAAAATTTCGGTCGTGCAGACAGGTTTTCTTTAAAAATGCCTTTGCTCCCGACCGGATCACTATTGATTCAATTCTGGCTCTTTATAGTTTTAAAATGAAGCAAACCGGGCAGGAACGGAAATTAAAAATCCGTTCCTGCCCGGTTTTATTTTTTATAATATCACAATAATCAAACTTGCTAATTCACGGAAAAGCATAGCAATAGTAATACAATCGGGAGCAAACGTCTTTTACAGATAAACTCTGTCTGCCCGACCGAAATTTTCCATTTTCCATTTTCAATTTTCCATTGATCAAGCTTCCGCGCGGTTGATGGCGTTGAGTACTCCCAGAACCGAAGCGACATTTACGTTAGCGTCGATTCCGATTCCGAAGATGTTCTTTCCGTCGGGCTTTTTCAGCTCAATATATGAAACCGCCTTTGAGTCGGAGCCCTGAGAAATCGCGTGCTGGCTGTAGGAAATGAACTGATATTTGTCGATTCCGATCGACTTGAGCGCGTTAAAGAACGCGTCGATAGGACCGTTGCCAATACCGCTGAGCCTTACCTCGTTTTCGCCGTCGATCAGCATTTTGCCCTTGAAGTGAACGTAGTCCTTGCCGTTTTCGCTCTCCTCATATATTTTGCGGCTGGTGAGCTTATACTTCATGGGATGCTCAAGATAGTTCTGCTCGAACACCTCAAAAAGCTCCTTGGGGATAAGCTCTCTTTCAAGCTCCTCGCACTTTGCCTGCACAAGACGGGAAAACTCGGGATGCATACGCTTTGGCAGGTCGTAGCCAAAGTTGTTTGACATTACAAAAGCCGCGCCGCCCTTGCCGGACTGAGAATTGATCCTGATGATAGGCTCGTACTCTCTGCCTACGTCTGCCGGGTCAATGGGAAGATACGGAATCTCCCAGTAATCTGTTCCGCTTTCGCGCATATACTGATAGCCCTTGTTGATGGCGTCCTGATGAGAGCCCGAGAACGCGGTAAACACCAGCTCGCCGATATATGGCTGACGGGGATCGATCTTCATACCTGTGCAGCGTTCATAGATTTCACGAAGCTTGGGCAGATTTGAGAAATCGAGCTTGGGATCAACGCCCTGGGTAAACATATTAAGTCCCATTGTCACGATGTCCATGTTTCCGGTTCTTTCTCCGTTGCCAAAGAGCGTTCCCTCCACCCTTTCGGCTCCGGCAAGCAGCGCAAGCTCACCGGCGGCAACTCCGCAGCCGCGGTCGTTGTGAGGGTGAACGCTGATTATTGCAGCCTCGCGGTTTTTGAGCTTTCTTATAAAATACTCGATTTGGTCGGCATAGGTGTTTGGAGTACACATTTCAACGGTGTTGGGCAGATTAAGAATAACCGGGTTTTCCTTGGTTGAGCCGAGAACCTCCATTACCCTGTCGCAGATTTCAACAGCGTTGTCCATCTCGGTGCCGCTGAAGCTTTCGGGTGAATATTCAAAGCGGATATTTGTGTCGCCCTCGTATTCGTCGGTGAGATGCTTAATAAGCTTTGCGCCCTCAACGGCAATGTCGATAATTCCCTGCATATCCTTTTTGAAAACAACCTTTCTTTGAAGGGTCGAGGTGGAATTATAAAAATGTACGATAACGTTTTTCGCGCCCTTGATCGCCTCAAAGGTCTTGCGGATAAGGTGCTCGCGCGCCTGCACAAGAACCTGGATCGTAACATCATCGGGAATATGGTTTTTTTCAATCAGCTCGCGGCAGATTTCGTATTCTGTCTCAGACGCGCTGGGAAAGCCGATTTCGATTTCCTTAAAGCCCATGTCTACAAGAGCATGGAAAAATTCAAGCTTTTCTTCCAGATTCATCGGATCTACAAGAGCCTGGTTGCCGTCTCTGAGGTCAACGCTGCACCAAACGGGAGCCTTTGAAATAACCTTGTCGGGCCAGGTACGATCCGGGAGCTTGATTTGTTCAAACGGAATGTACTTTTCAAATGACGTGTTCATAATACAGTCCTCCATTAATGATTTATACATACAATCAAAAAAGTCCCCTAAAGCAACTGTTAATTGCATTAAGGGACGAATAAAATCGCGGTACCACCCAAATTCAGCCGCACGTCGCCGCGCGACCCTTAGAGACTTCTAACAAAGTCCTGACCTATAACGCGGTCTTACGTTCCAAGACTACACCCAAAAGAGGTTCGCCCGGAAAACTCGGGGATGAGCTATTCATACAAGTCCTCACGCCGCCTCGCACCAGCCGCCGGCTCTCTTTGCATCGGAGCTTGCATCTTGTTCCCGTCACAGTCTTTAAAGGGGATTTAATTGTTGTTACACATTATTATATACGCTGTTCAAAGAATTGTCAAGGGTTTTTTTAGCAGACAATTTTGTTCGGGAAGAAACAGTTCTCGTTAATAAAACGTTTCTTCCCGACCGATATTATTCATTTTTAAGTCTTAAATATGATATCTTTAGTCCTCGATCTGCTCCAAATCGCTTTCGCTGACTGTTTTTATTTCTTTCTTGTTCAGCAAATCGTAAATAACCGGGATCACATACAGCGTCATCAGCGTTGCATAAACAAGTCCGCCTATGCAGACGATCGCCAGCGGCTGCATCATCTCGGCGCCCGTGCCGATTCCCAGTGCCATCACCGAAAGTCCGAGCACCGTGGTCAGCGCGGTTATAAGGATCGGGCGCATTCGCGTTCTGCCTGCCTCGACAATTGCCTCGCGGCGTTCCTTGCCCTCGATTCTTAGGTTATTGATATAATCAACCAGCACGATTCCGTTGTTTACGATAATACCGCAAAGCATGATGAAGCCGAGCAGCGAGATCACGCTTACGTCAAAACCGGTCAGCAGCAGCGCGATAAAGCCGCCGGTGAATGCAAGCGGGATCGTGAACATGATTATAAACGGTGATTTCAGGCTTTGGAACTGCGCAGCCATGATAAGATAGATAAGGATAACGCCTATGAGCATCATAAGCATGAGCTGATACAATGCTTCCATAGTCATTTTGTCCGAGCCCTCAAAGCTGTAGGTACAGCCCGACGGAAGCTCAAGCTTCTCAAACGCCGCTTTCGCATTGTTTGTCGCCCGGGTAAGGTTACTGTTTTCGGCAACCGTCGCGCTGAGCGTTACAAAACGCTTTTGGTTCTCGCGCTTGATGATCTCCATGGTTTCTCCGCGCGAAATATCCGCAATTGAGGAAAGCGAAACATTTTTATCCTTGCCCTCTTTGTCGGTAAATTTAATTGAAATGTCGCCAACGTCGCCGGAGCTGATCTTTTGCGCCTCGTCCTTGACAACAACGATGTCAATATCCTTGCCGTTTGAGGTTTTGAGGGTGGTCGAGGATTTTTCTCCCGATACTGCCGCTGCAACCTGCTGGAACACCTGAGCCACGGTCAGACCCTTTTCCGCTGCCTTTAGCTTGTCAACGCTGACCCTGATTTCGGGAGAGCTTTCGCTCAGTCCGTTGTCAACCTCGTCAATGCCCTCAACCTCGCCAAGCTTATCAGCCGCGGTCTGAGCCGCACTTCTCAGGTCGTCAAGCTCCTCTCCGAAGATTTTGACTGTAACGCTTCCGTCGCCGATCAGCGTTGACATAGAGCTCATGCTGCCCGAACCGATCTCTACATCGCCCTTGATATCGGCGAATTCGTCCTTTAGTTCTTCCGATATGCGCTTGCCCTGCTTTACGCAGTCGGACTTCAAAACTCCGTAGGCTGTGATCGAGCCTGCCTCGGCGGACGCGCCTCCGGCTGAAATGCCCATCAGCGAGGATTCACTGCCGGTGGTAACTCCGACCGTCTCGAACTCGTCGTATTTGACCATAGCCTCGCTGATCCTGTTCGCGACCTCAACGGTATCGTCAAAGGTCGCGTTGCCGTCGAGCTTAACGTTGACCTGGACCTCGGTTGAGCTCATGTCGGGCATGAAGCTAAAGCCCTTTGCCAAAGCCGCAAAGCCGCTTGTAAAAAGCAGCGCGATTACCAGCAGCAGGGTAAGCAGCCTGTGGCGAAGCGCGAATTTAAGCGATTTTTCATATGCGTTTAGGATTCTGCTTTTTGACGCTTCCTTTGCCGGCTTGATTTTGCGCAGCATTTTGCCTGCCATAGCGGGCACAAGCGTAAGCGCGACAATCAAACTTGCGATAAGCGAATAAGCAATTGTAAGAGACATGTCAACAAAGAGCTGACGGGTCACGCCCTCAACAAAAACTATCGGAATAAACACTGAAATTGTTGTGAGAGTTGAAGCAACGATTGCTCCGGAAACCTGTCTTGCGCCGTTCATTGCCGCCTTTATCGGCGAATATCCGAGTCCGCGCAGACGGAATATGTTTTCTATTACGACAACAGAGTTGTCAACCAGCATACCAACGCCGATCGCCAAGCCCGAAAGTGAGATTACGTTCAGCGTGATAGAGCTGAAATACATCAAAACTATCGCGAAAATCAGGCTTATAGGGATCGAAACCGCGATAATGATTGTCGGCTTGATATCGCGCAGAAAGAAGAACAAAATGATTATCGCCAAAATCGCGCCCATTAGCAGATTTTGGAGCACGCTTCCCACTATTATATTAATATAATCACCCTGATTGTAGAGTGTAGTGAATCTCAGTCCGTCGTACTTTTCTTCAAGAGCCTTCAGCTCGTTTCTGATATTGTCGCTGACGGTCGAGGTAGCGATATTGCTCTGCTTTGAAAAGCTGAGGATAACGCCGTCTCGTCCGTTGATTTTGGCATAGAGCTCATCTGAGTTGTCGGCAACAAAAATATCGGCTACATCGCCCAGCTCAACAACTCCGATTCCATCGATTGAAGTGTCAAACAGCGCGAGAGTTTCGAGCGATTTTTCGTCGGGAAGCTTGTCGCCCACACGCACCATAAGCTTGTTGTTGTCGTCGTCCGTTACGTAACCGGCAGGCATCGAAAAGTTTTGCGCGGTGAGTATTCCGGCAATTGATTCGAGCGTGACGGTGTTGTTCATATTTGCCTTGTCCTTTGCCTCGGACTTCTTTTCGCTGAGTTCCTCAAGCGAAGAATCAAGCTCCTTTTTCGCGCCCTCAAGCTGAGTAACCGCGCTTTGGAGCTCGCTTTGCTTGGTGGTCAGGGCCGAAAGAGCCGCGCCCATCTTGAAATCCGCGCCGGACTGCTGCTCCGAAATCGTAGCCAGCGCCTCGTTCACCGTCATCGAATTGTCGTCCAGCCCCTCAAGAGCCTTGTCGATTTGCTCCGTTCCGGAATTGATCTGCGCGATCTGCGCGGTTATGCTTTTCAAAGTATCATCAAGCGATGAAACGTCAGTTCCCGCTCCTTTGAGCGAATTATTAAGGTCTTCAATTGCCTCATCTATTTTTCCGATTGAAAACTCGGCACTTTCTATTGAGGAAGCTAAATCTTCTTTTTTCATTCCAAACGGTTCAAGCTGTTTATCAATTTCATCAAGCTGTCCGTTTAAAACCAGCTTTTCCTCCTCAGATATTTCCGGCGAATCAAGTTTGCTTAAAATAACCGAATAAGCCTCATTCATAGGTTTTAATAATTCCAGACTGTCAGAGAGCTCTTGCTTTTGTTTCTGCAAATCTCCGTAGATTTCCTTTGTTTCGAGCAGTGATTGATAAGAATTCTCCAAAGTCTGCTTTGTCTGCGCGAGCGAGGCTTTTTGATCAAGCAGCTCCATTTTTGCCGAAAGCAGTTTTGTCGAGCCGTTTTCAGCCTCGTTCTGCGCCTGGGCAAGCTGCTTTGCAAGAGCCTCCTGCCGGTCGTTGATTTCGTCCATCGAATCCGAAATCGTACGGGAGCCGTCCTTTGCCTGCTCGATATTGTCGTTTATCTGGTCCTGCGCCTCGCTAAGCTTATCCTCGGCGTCGGCGAACTGGTCGTCGAGCGCGGCTGTTATTTTTTCATTGAGCTTGTCGATTTTCTCCTGAGAGAGCACAATATTCTCTTTTTCAAGGACAATTCCCTTGTCACTGACAGACGCCACACCGTCGATACCCTCGACCTTGTTCATCAGCTCGCTGCTGACAAAATCCGAGATCTCCTGTCTATTCTTGCCCTCAAAGTCAACCGCAGCCATAGCCACAGGAAGAATATTTGGGTTGACCTTGATAAGATAGGGCGCGCCGACCTCGTCGGGCCACAAATCGGAAACCGCGTCAAGCCCCGACCTGACGTCAACGGTTGCCGAATCCATATTGGTGCCGTCCTCAAACTCGATCATAATAAGCGAATAGTTCTCTGCGGACTGTGAGGTGACAGTCTTTACGCCGTCCACAACCGAAAGAGCCTGTTCAAGCGGCTTTGAGACCACGGTCTCCACCGTTTCGGGGGTCTGACCGCCATAGGTTGTCATAATGATGACATAGGGAAAATCCATGTTTGGCAGCAGGTCGGGCGTCATTCTCGTAAAGGAAACAACTCCCAAAACAATAACAACCACCACGCTGACAAATACAGTCATAGGCTTTCTGACGCTGAATTTTGATAACATACAATACCTTCCTTAAGGGCGGACAGGAAGTCCGCTTCTAAAATACATGTTTAATAACTGTACCGGGGATAAATGCAAGCCTGTTTTCAGCTTTGATTTTTATACTTTTCGTACAGCTTCAAAACTTTTCGTTTCATTCTCTCGGCACGTTCATGACGGGCAAGGATCGAAAACAGTTCAACATTATTACTTTTGTCGCGGTTGCAGTATCCGTGCGACGGCATATAGTTTTCCACATAATCGGGCTTTGAAATATCAAAACCGCGATCCTGCAAATAGCTGAAATACTTTTTGAGTTCAGGACATTCTTTATATTCCTGCGGCAGAATATGATCGACCTGCATATCCCGAATAGAATCAATGATCCTGTTGCAATATGGGCATATGTGGTTATACGCTTCATACAATGCCCGGCGAAAAGCTTGGTCGTCCTTGCTTTGCTTATGAAATTCTTTTGGCAAAATCGGAATGGTAATAACTCCGTCTTTAACCTCAGTTAATTCCAGCATCCAGTTTTCATAGAAAAGCCCAAACAAATCCGACGCGCGGCGTTTATTGCCCGAATTATTTCCATATACATCGCTGTTATCTTTTGCCGCACAGATCAAACTTTTCACGGAATAGCTGTCTTCTCCGTCAACAATGAACTCCTTTGGTTTTAATTTCAGACGTTCGTTGATTTCAATTATCTCGCTGCGCAAAAGCTTAAAGAAATCATATGACGGATGCTCAGGCTTTGACCAAATCTCGATCCAAAGATTTTTGTCGTCCTCCATGCTGACAACAGCCTTGTGCGTATTCATGCTGCCGAGCACCATGCCGTGCAGCCAGCAGTGGTTCAGCGCGATATCATCCGAAAGGCACTGAACCATGAGCTGATGAACAACGCTGTCTGAGAGGAAGTCGTATTCAATCAGATATTTTATGTGCTGTGGATATTCGTCAGAGGGGTACAATACTTCATTCGGGGTATTGTTGCTGCAAAGAGCCGGAAAAAACAATGTGTCATTGTCGACCCTGTAGCAAAGGTTGTGCGCCTGTGCCACATCAATAATATATTGACATTCAAAATCCTTATATTTCAGCTCCGGCTTTGTGCGCTTATATGGACGAAGCTTTTTTTCACCGTTTTCGTCAACGAAGATAACCTGATCCGGAGCATCGTTTGCGAGCATTTGTTCAATTGAGCTGATCTTTATTCTGCCCTCTTGCGCCTGCGCGGAACCTTCCTCTATAACAGAATAAATCGCATTGGTCAGCCAAACGGGAGCCAACAGCTTATAATCGGAAAACTCCTGTCTTTTGCTGTCGCGGTGATAGCTGAAGCATACGCCCAAAATATTCAGGTAAGTAAGCAGGTCGGGAGCTTCATTTTCTGTAACGCCTTCATCACGACAAATCTCGTAATACTTCTCCTTTGTGATATAAGGCTCAGTTTCGCCCTTTTTTATAATTGAATCCCGAACAGCGACAAACCTGCGGTTGAACCTTTGCCTAAAGATTTCGGTTCCGGTCGCCATTTGCAGGATCGTATTCAGCAAATTCGTCTGAAAATAATCAGCCTCCGCTTCCTTGGCGGAAACATAAACAACTTCTTTAATATTCGGAAAATCTCTGCGCAAACGGGTTTCGTCGATCGAGCGTTTTCCGTCGCTGTGCTCCCAGCAATTGACATAGAGCAAAATCGGGGAATTTGGCGCAAAGGCGGTCACGTTTCGCAGCCAGTACCGTGCGCGCGGCGTGTTGTCGGTATCGCGCGTCCTTACCGTGACCACATAGCAGGTCTTGTCGGAAAGAAAACAGCGGTGCATTGAGTGCAGGATCGCCTGACCGCCGAAATCCCAAAAATGGATACAAACATTTTCTCCGTCATATTCTGTATGGTAATCCGCAATTTCAACGCCGGGAGTTTCGTTTGTGATGTATGGGTTTTCTTCCGTTTCCTTTTGGCATTTCTTTTGGATTCGTCTGATAGTATAGGTCTTTCCCGAACCGCCGTCGCCCAAAAACAGCACGCGGCACTCCTTTAGCTGTATTTCTTCTTCCCGATTATATAGAGAGGGGATCAGCTCCGGAGATTCAAGGAAGATGGACTTATCCTGCTCTGTCAGGGTAGTGTAAAATAGGTTTATTCCTGTGTTTCCTGTAAAAAAATCAGTTTCCAAAAAAGGCAATTCTCTTGTGGCTAGAGCTTCGGGAATACCGGGAAGCGTTAAGCCGGATAAATCAAGCTTCTGCAAACTCGGAAGTTCACCAAGCCAATCCGGAAGAGCGGATATTTTTGTGTCGCTGATGTCCAAAATTCTCAAATTGGCAAGTTTCCATATCTCTTCCGGCAAGGTTTCTATTTTATTTAAGCTGATACTCAGATCACTCAAATTTGTGAGGTTTCCTATTGATTCCGGCAAAGATTTTATTTGGTTATTCCATAACATCAAATAACTCAGATTTGTAAGGTATCCTATCGCTTCAGGCAAGGATTCTATTTGGTTGTAACTGATATCCAGTTCACTCAAATTTGTGAGGTTTCCTATCGCTTCAGGCAAGGATTTTATTTGGTTGTAACTGATATCCAGCTCACTCAAATTTGTAAGGCTTCCTATAGTTTCAGGCAAGGATTCTATTTGGTTGCCGCTGATATATAGCACACTCAAATTTGCAAGCCTCCCTATCGCTTCGGGCAAGGATTCTATTTGGTTGTCGCTGATATCCAGCTCACTCAAATTCGTGAGATTTCCTATCGTTTCCGGCAAGGATTCTATTTGGGTGTCGTTGATATACAGTTCACTCAAATTCGTGAGATTTCCTATCGCTTCCGGCAAAGATTCTATTTGGGTGTTGCTGATATACAGAACACTTAAATTTGTGAGATTTCCTATCGCTTCCGGCAAGGATTCTATTTGGTTGTCACTGATATCCAGTTCACTCAAATTTGTGAGGATTTCTATAGATTCCGGCAGAAATGTTATATAAAAACCTCTTAATTCTAATTCGGTTATACTTTCTAAAAACCTTATTTCTTCCTTTTTAGGTTGATATCCTCTGTCGATTTTTACAAGTAAATCAAAAGCTCTTCGTGATTCATTTATCATGCTCAACACCTCTTGCGGCAAATCTTTGTTTTAGCAAAAACTACTTCTTCACAATATTCGCGCACTGACCGTCTGTCAGTGCTATCAGCGCGCTTGGCTCAAGGTCGATTTGATATCCGATCTTGCCCGCGCTTACTATTATATTAGGTATATCGAGCGCGGTGATGTGGTAGGTTGTTTTGTATTTTTTCTTCATTCCCAAAGGCGAGCAGCCTCCGCGCACATAGCCGGTCACCTTGGTGATGTCCTTTACGTGAATCATCTCGACCGACTTTTCGCCCACGCTTGCGGCGCATTTTTTGAGGTCGAGCTCCTTGTCAACCGGCACCACGAAAACATAGTAGTTCCTGCCGCTGCCCTTTGTTACAAGGGTCTTAAAAACGCAGGAGGGGTCTTGCCCCAGCAGCCTTGCCACGCTCACGCCGTCAACAGCTTCCTTGCCGTGGGGGTATTCGTGAGCCTTGTAGGGGATCTTTTCTTTTTCGAGTATACGCATTACATTAGTCTTGAATTCTGCCACAATTATCACCACTATGATTTTATAGCCGCGCAACCGCAATGTCAAGAAAAATTTAGCATGAAATCCGGTGTTTTTTAAAATCTCAAAAAAACATTTTTCAAGCCAAAGCCGCAAGACAATATTATTGGAAAAACCGCTTAATTATTTCACTTTTTCTTGATTTTTTCGGCAATATGTGGTATATTGAAATATGTATCTATATATCCCGTTTGATTTGTCGGGATTTTAAAGGAGGATTTAAATGGCAAAATCCA
>CAJODI010000031.1 GCA_905233145.1 uncultured Ruminococcus sp.
GTCCGAAGCTTCCAAGGAGCTTCATATGGCTACTAACGCTGCTTTTGAGCCGTATGAGTTTGTTGACGGCGGCAAGGTTGTCGGAATTGACGCTGAAATTGCCGATGCTGTTTGCAATAAGCTTGGTTACACTCTTGTTATCGACGATATGGATTTTGATTCTATTATTACCGCGGTTACCTCCGGCAAGGCGGATTTTGGTATGGCAGGTATGACAATTACCGACGAGAGAAAGCAGTCGGTTGATTTCACCGATCCCTACACAAATGCTGTTCAGGTTATTATCGTAAATGAGGACGAGGACAAGGTTGCCGGTGCGGATGATCTTAAAACTGCCGTAATCGGTGTTCAGCTTGGCACAACAGGCGATATTTATGTTTCTGATTTTGAAGAATCCGGCGCGAAGATTGAACGCTTTAACAAGGGCGCAGACGCGGTTTTGGCTTTGACTCAGGGCAAGGTTGACGCTGTTGTTATTGATAATCAGCCGGCAAAGGCTTTTGTTGCTCAAAACGAGGGTACAAAGATTCTTGATGAACCGTTTGAAAATGAGGAATACGCAATTTGTCTTGCAAAGGGCAGCGAGCTTACTTCAAAATTCAATCAGGCTCTCAGTGAGCTTAAGTCCGACGGAACAATAGACAAAATTATTAAAAAATATATCAGCGAATAAATTTTTCTCAAGCACCCTCGGGTGGGTCACTGTACCTGCCCGATTGTTGTTTGTAAATAAGGATACTATATTATGCATGATTTTTTTGACAGTATCGCTAACAGCTTTACAAAGACCTTTATCACCGACGATAGGTGGAAGCAGCTTCTCAGCGGTCTTGGGGTCACAATTCAAATCACGATATTCGCCGCGATAATCGGCATTGTGCTTGGCTTTTTGATAGCGATTGTTCGTTCAACCCACGATTTGCAGCTTGCCGGAAAAAAATGCCGCAAGCTCAGCGACTACATTCTTAAGATTGCAAATGCGCTTTGTAATATTTATATAACCGTAATCAGAGGCACTCCGGTTGTTATCCAGCTGATGATTATGTATTTTATTGTGTTTGCCTCCTCGCGAGAGGGAATAATTGCTGCGATTCTTTCGTTCGGTCTCAATTCCGGTGCCTATGTTGCCGAGATTGTCCGTTCTGGAATTATGTCTATTGACAAAGGACAGTTTGAGGCTAGCCGTTCTATTGGCTTTAACTACAAAAGAACAATGCTTTATGTGATTATTCCGCAGGCGTTCAAAAACATTCTTCCCGCGCTTGGCAACGAGTTCATCGTTTTGGTAAAGGAAACCTCAGTTTCCGGCTATGTTGCGCTGCACGATCTTACATATGTAGGAAATCTGATTCGTTCAAGAACCTACGAAGCTTTCTTTCCGCTAATAACGGTTGCACTTATCTACCTGATAATTGTGCTTCTTCTTTCGTTCCTGCTCAAAAAGCTTGAAAGGAGGCTGAGAAGCAGTGACCACTGATAATGTTTTGATTAAAGTAGAAAACCTCTGCAAGTCGTTTGGCGAAGTTGAGGTTCTAAAGGGTATTAACGCAGAAATCAAAAAAGGTGACGTAATGGTTGTAATTGGGGCTTCGGGTTCCGGAAAATCGACGTTTTTACGCTGCCTGAATCTCTTGGAAGAGCCAACCTCAGGCAAAATTATGTTTGAGGGCACTGATATTACCGACGCTTCGGTAAACATCAATCTTCACCGACAAAAAATGGGAATGGTGTTTCAGCAGTTCAACCTGTTTCCGCATATGACAATTCTCAGAAATCTTACAATCGGTCCGATAAAGCTTTTGAAGCAGAGCAAGAGCGAGGCTGAGCAAAACGCAAGAAAGCTGCTTGAAAGGGTGGGGCTTGCGGACAGAGCTGACGCTTATCCTTCTCAGCTTTCAGGCGGACAAAAGCAGAGAATTGCCATCGTTCGCGCGCTGTGCATGAATCCGGACGTTATGCTTTTTGACGAACCGACATCTGCGCTCGATCCCGAGATGGTCGGCGAAGTGCTCGAGGTTATGAAGCAGCTTGCCGCCGAAGGTATGACCATGGTAGTTGTTACGCACGAAATGGGTTTTGCCCGAGAGGTTGGAACAGATATAGTTTTTGTTGACGAGGGTGTAATTGTTGAACAGGGAAATCCGAAGGAATTCTTTGACAATCCAAAAAGCCCGCGTTTACAGGATTTTTTGTCAAAGGTACTTTGATAATATACGCGGCGTAAAAATGCGCCGCGTTTTTTTGAGTTTACTGAGTTTACCGAAATCTGTTTAATAAATCTCAAAACGCCAAAAAGATCGGCTGTTTTTTGCGCATTACGCTATTTATTAAGGCAATACCGCATAATTCTGTTGCGCGGATTGCGTAGTCAGATTTTTCGTCAGTCTGACGGAATAATATGCAAGCAAGGCGCGCACCAGAATTATGCGGTGTTGCCTTAAACTAAACCCTTAATGATTTAAAGGATTTTTTAAGGTAACAGTATTATATTTATTACAAAAGGAAACCTCTCCGGAAGCTCCTTTTAATTTCGGGAAGTGATTTTATGCAAATTTTGATTGTTGAGGACGAGAAACGTCTCGCCGAAGCTTTGAAGCAAATTTTGACAGAACAAAAATATATGGCTGATGTGGTTTATGACGGCAATGACGGATTCGATTACGGGGTAAGCGGAATTTATGATGTGATAATCCTTGATATTATGCTGCCCGGCAAGGACGGATATCAGGTGGCTTATGAGCTGAGACAGAACAAAATCGACACGCCTATTCTAATGCTAACCGCCAAGGATACGATCCCCGACAAGGTCAGCGGTCTTAACAGCGGTGCGGACGATTATATGACAAAGCCCTTCGCGCCCGAAGAATTACTTGCGCGAATCAAGGCTCTTACACGCAGAAGGGGCGAGGTTGTTCTCGATGAGCAAAGCTTCGGAGATTTTGATTTTAACGCATCCACCAACACGCTTTCAAAGGAATCAAAATCGGTTCGGCTGAATTTTAAGGAATCAGAGATTTTGAAGCTCTTGCTTGCAAATCCGGACGTTATAATTTCAAAGGACGACATAATTACCAAGGTTTGGGGTTATGATTCAGACGCAGGCTCGAATAATGTTGAGGCTTATATCTCATTTTTAAGACGAAAGCTAAACTTTATTAATTCTTCAACAGAAATAAAAGCTATTAAAAAAATGGGCTACAGATTGGAGAAAAAGCAGTGATTAAGCGGTTAAGAAAAAATATAATACTGGTAAATATGCTCTTGGTCGGAACTGTGATTCTTTTGATAATTTCTGCTGTTTGCGTTAATAATCATATAATGACAATGAGAGAACTGGAGCACGGCTTAAATCAGGTTATCGACCGCAAGCTCAATGACGATAACAATCATCCGCCAAACATGGAAATGAAGGATAAGCGTGATGACGACAGATTTTTTGTGAATTCCTTTGTCGTCGTCGAAATTGATTCTGACGGAAATATACTAAACAGCAAAAGTGAAAATCTTACGCTTGATGACGATCTGCTCCAAAGCTGTGTTGACGAAGCAATTCAGGCGGACAGCAATTACGGTGAGATTAGCAGCGAAAGCCTTATGTTTGTAAAAAAAGAGGTTTTCGGCAACACACGAATCGCCTTTACCGATACCTCGGCAGCGTATTCCGCACTGACAGGCTCTCTGTTTGTCGCTTCGGGTTTGTTTTTAGTCAGTCTTATAATAGTTTTCCTAATAAGTCTCGCGCTGTCGGGACTTGCGGTCAAGCCTGTCAAAACCGCGTGGGAGCAGCAAAAGCAGTTTGTCGCGGACGCGTCGCACGAGCTGAAAACTCCGCTTACGGTAATTTTAGCTAACAACAATATAGTCATGTCGCATCCGGACAGCCCGGTTTCAGCCGAAGTGCAGTGGCTTGAAAGCACCGAGGAAGAGGCTCAACATATGAAAAAACTGATTGATCAAATGTTGTTTCTGGCAAAATCCGACGCCGGAACAGCCCAGATTGATTTGAGCGACGTTGATTTCAGCAGTATTGTTGAGGGAACATCTCTGAATTTTGAGCCAATTGCATTTGAAAAAGAAGTTTTTCTTGATTTAGATATTGATCAAAATATTGTATTACACGGTAATTCAATGCAGCTTAACCAGCTTGCGCATATTTTGATTGATAACGCTGTAAAATATTCCGATCGGCAGGGCGTCGTTAATATTTGTCTGACAAATAAGGACGGTAAGGTGGAATTTTCTGTCAACAACACCGGCAACGTTATTTCGCCGGAGGATTTGGAGCATATTTTTGACAGATTTTATCGTGCCGAAAAATCGCGATCCACAAAGGGCTACGGTCTTGGCTTAGCAATTGCTCAAAGTATTGTGCAGAGTATGAACGGAAAGCTTACAGCTGAGAGCAACGAAGAAAACGGAACTACCTTTACCGCAGAGTTTAGAATGAATACTAAAGTGAACCATTAATTCTATTATCTAATAAAACTCTTTAGGCAATACCGCATAATTCTGGTGCGCGGATTGCGTAGTCAGATTTTTCGTCAGAATGTACAAATAATCAGTGTGCATACTGACGTATGGATACCAAGGCGTGCGCCATGAATTGTGCGGTGTTGCCTTTAATATCTTTTACGCTATATTTCGCGTAACTGCGTTGTCAACCTCGGAATCCGTCAAGATGCCTGTGGTCTAAGCTTTGAATACTTTTATATTATGCTAAATCCCCATGCTGTTGTAGTGCATGGGGATTTATGATTAGGCTGTATTTTATAGGCAATATCGCATAATTTAGGTGTGCGGTATTGCCTTAAATAATAAAAGGCAAGGTGTGCTCCGTGAATTGTGCGGTGTAGCCTACACTAATTCTGCAAGAAACAGCTGAATTTCTGTTGCGTCATCAATTGTAATTGATCCGTCGCGGTTATAGTCAGCGGCGGTTACGTCAAAAACTTCATTTTCAAGCATTTTAACGACATTTTGACTAAATACTGCGCCTATACTAGGGCTTGGAGCTTAATTTTAATTATTTTAAAAAAACTTAAAACTTTTAAGCTTTGTTTAAGCTTGACAATCTATAATACAGTCAAACAAAAGCAAAGGGGCAAACCCTTTGACGAAACGGAGGCGTAATAAAATGAAAATACAAACAGTTTTTGAAAGAACCGAGAAGAAGTATATTCTGACCATGGATCAGCGCAGAATGCTTCTTAAGACAATAGATGAAAAAATCCGTGAAGATCAGTACGGCGAAAGCACGGTGTGCAGTCTTTACTTTGACACAGATGATTACAGGCTGATAAGAACTTCGCTTGAGAAGCCTTCCTACAAAGAAAAGCTCAGACTTAGAAGCTATTTCACACCAAAGAGTGAAAGCAACGTATTTTTGGAATTGAAGAAGAAATACAACGGCGTTGTGTACAAAAGACGGCAAACCTTGAGCTATTCTCAGGCAATGGCTTACCTCAACAACGGTAAAATGCCGAATCAGTCGCAGATTATGAAGGAAATAGACTGGACAATAGAACATTATGAGGGCTTGAAGCCAAAGATGTTTATAGGCTATGACAGAACGGCCTTTTACAGCAAAGAGGACGAAAACCTGAGACTGACCTTTGACAAAAACGTTCGTTTCAGAACAGAACAGCTGGACCTTGCGTCAGGAAGCTACGGAGAGGTAATTCTTTCGCCAAATCTATGCATAATGGAGATCAAAGCTCTTTACGCAATGCCGCTATGGTTGACGGAAGCTTTGACAAAGCTTAATATATATCCCGGCTCATTTTCAAAATACGGAACAGCATATACAATTACAGAGGAAAGAAAAACACAAAGAAACGGAGGAAAACACTGTGCTTAATTCAATTTTTGGTTCAATACTCGGAGATACATTTTCAATCAGCGGATATCTGATTTGTACTGCGGTTTCACTGCTTTTGGGCGGCTTGATCGCTTTCACTACAGGCTTTAGGAGCCGCGTCAGCAAAAGTATGCTGCTTGCTCTGTTTTTGATTCCCGCCATTGTTCAAACAGTTATTATGCTGGTGAACGGCAGTGTGGGAACAGGTGTTGCGGTTATGGGCGCGTTCTCACTCGTAAGATTCAGAAGCGTTCCCGGCAACGCGAAGGAAATAGTAAGCATTTTCCTTGCAATGGCAACAGGACTTGCAACGGCAATGGGCTATGTGGCGCTGTCAGGCTTATTTGTATTAATTTTCTGCGCTGCGATAATAATTTGCGGTTTTATCAAATTTCCGGAGCATGACGACCTTTCCAGAGATTTAAAAATTACCGTTCCGGAGGATTTGAATTACGCTCACGCTTTTGACGATCTTTTTGAAGAACATACACGTTCGGCAAAGCTCTTAAACGTTAAGACTACAAATATGGGCAGCCTTTTCAGGCTTATCTACAGAATTGAGTTGAAAAACGAGGACAATGTCCAGGAGCTTATCGACGGCTTAAGGTGCAGAAACGGAAATCTTGAAATCGCTGTTGCACTTCCCGCGCCGGACGGAAATTCACTCTAAAATGTTTTTCGATTGCAGTCCGTGACCTTTTGATATTACTATGCAGAACCTCTAATAATTCCATTTATTCTGATACTCCACTATTTTATGAGCGGACTGTAATATTTATAATAAACGCGTCGTTTGATTTTTTTCAGACGACGCGTTTTTACTGTTGAATTTTGTGTGATTACATAGTAAAATATAATCGAAAGTATAAATTCGTTTTGCGTCGAGGGAGGGATTCTGTGAATAAAAGGCTTTTAAGCTTGGTGCTTTCGGCAGCGGTAATACTGGCTGTCTTGTCATCATGTGGAGAAAATAACGAAATCACCGGAACTTTGAATTCTTCACAAGCGACAACTGCAGTACCAAAAACTGTCACTGCGCCGGTCACAACTACAGTCGCTGTGACAAAACCGAAACCTACAACCTCGCCTGTAACTACACAGCCGACGACAACTGAGAAGTATAAAAACGAAAACAAGGCAGAAGAAATCCTTTCGCAAATGTCGCTTGAAGAAAAGGTTGGACAAATATTTTACGCCAGATTTCCGTTTGAGAATGCAAAATCCGACGCGAAAAGCTATTGCTTCGGCGGATATATTTTGTTCGGAAAAGATTTTGAGGATAAATCCGCTGATGAAATTCGTGAGATGATATCCGAGGTTCAATCGGCTTCAAAACTTCCTATGCTTATCGGCGTTGATGAAGAGGGCGGCACGGTTGTCAGAATAAGCGACAATCCACAGCTTAGAGACGAGTCGTTTGAATCTCCGAAAACAGTGTATAAAAACGGCGGTTGGGAAGGCGTCTCCAAAACCGCAGACGAAAAGGCAAAGCTTTTGAAATCTCTCGGAGTCAATTTGAATATGGATCCGGTATGTGATTTGGTTTCCGACTCAAATTCTTTTATGTATGACAGATCCTTCAGTCCGGACGCGGAGATGACCTCAAAATTTGTTCGTCTTACCGTTGAAGGTTACTCAAATAACAATCTGGGCAGTGTATTAAAGCATTTTCCGGGCTACGGAGAAAACGAGGACACTCATACCGGAGCGGCAGTTGATAACAGAGAGCTTTCCTACCTTGAAGAAAACGATTTTGTACCGTTTGCCGAGGGAATCAAAGCCGGCGCGGACTGCATCTTGGTTTCTCATAATATTATCAGCAAGGTTGATAAAGATTATCCGGCTTCGCTCTCCGCAAAGGTGCACGAGCTTATTCGCGACAAGCTTGGCTTTGAGGGCGTGATTATGACCGATGATTTGATTATGGAGGCAATTACCGACTATATCGGAGATGAAAACGCCGCTGTTCTTGCCGTAAAAAGCGGAAACGATCTTATATTGAGCTCAAATTACGAGGAACAGTATCCGGCGGTATTAGATGCAGTCAAAAACGGAGAGATAACCGAAAAGCAGCTCGACGCTTCGGTAACAAGAATTTTGACTATGAAGCTAAAGCTGGGAATAATTGAATGATTTTTTTATAAAAAAGATTATTTTTCTAAAACAGAAAATCCCCTTGCTGTCCGATAAAAGACATGCAAGGGGATTTTTGTAAATATTGATCTTTGAATAAAAATTATTCAACAACCTTGATTGAATTGATAACCGGCTGCCTTGAAGGTGTTACGGTGCCGTTGTTGTCTGAGGGCTTAACCTTCTTGGCAATCTCGTCAACAACCTCGATACCCTCTGTTACCTTGCCAAACGCAGCATAATCGCCGTCAAGATGCGGACTGTCCTGATGAATGATAAAGAACTGAGAGCTTGCGCTGTCGGGTTGCGCGGAGCGAGCCATTGAAAGAACACCTCTCACATGCTTTAGGTTATTTTCAAAGCCGTTGTTAGAAAATTCACCCTTTATGTCCTCGTCGCTGCCGCCGGTGCCGTTGCCAAGCGGATCGCCGCCCTGAATCATAAAGCCGCTTATGATTCTGTGAAAGGTCAGACCGTCATAGAAGCCGCTCTTAGCAAGCTTTACAAAGTTTTCAACGGTAATCGGCGCAACCTTTGGATAAAGGTCGGCTTTGATCAAGCCATAGTTTTTTACGTCAATTTCAATATGAATTGCTCCCGAGGTGTCAACGTTGTCGGGCGGAGCAAGGATTTCTTTCTCTGCCGCCTGAGTAGCTGCGGCGGTTGCTTTTTCTGTTGCGGAGCTATTGTTTGAATTTCCGCAGCCGCTGAATGCAGCGCAGCTTACCAAAAGTGAAATTACGAACAGCAGGCTTATGGCTTTTTTTGAAATTGATTTAACGCTTTTTTTCATTTTGAGTTCCTTTCCATGTGAAAGTGAGATTTTATGGACACTTTCAGTTGTTTTTTAACATTGTATCATTTTTTTTCAAACAAATCAACTCTATTTGACAATGAATAAGAAATATGATAAAATTTTATCTGAAATTTTCTTGCTACGGAAGTGAAAAAATGCAAAATGACACCATAACTCTAGTTACTTCAAAGCGCAAATGGTTCAGTGTGGATTTAAAAGAGCTTTGGAGATACAGAGATCTTGCAATATTATTTGTAAAGCGAGACCTCAAAAACTCATATAAGCAAACCGTTCTGGGTCCGCTTTGGATTCTTATCAATCCGTTCCTTTCCACAACGGTGTTCACTGTTATTTTCGGCGTGATTGCCAATATTTCAACAGACGGAGTTCCGCAGTTTCTGTTTTATATGGCAGGAAACATTCTTTGGACGTTTTTCTCAAACTGCCTAAGCAGGGGAACGGGAACATTTTTGGGCAATGCGCATTTGTTTGGAAAGGTGTATTTTCCAAGACTGATTATGCCTATCGCCGGAGTTATGTATTACGGACTGACCTTTTTCATTCAGTTTGTAGTGTTCTTTATTTTGGTGCTGATATATATGTTTACCGGCTCTGCCGTTCATATCAATGCTATTGCGCTTTTGCTTCCTGTTTTACTGCTTCAAACCGCGTCGCTTGGAATCGGTACAGGACTCATAATTTCTTCTGTTACCACAAAATACCGCGATCTCAACGTTTTGGTTGGCTTTGGCGTATCGCTTTGGATGTATATAACTCCGGTTGTGTATCCTGTTTCTCAGATCCCGGATTTTCTGGGCTGGCTTGCCTACGCAAATCCCGTTGCGCCTATAATGGAAACCTTCCGCTACGCATTTTTGGGAAGCGGCTCGTTCAACCCGGTTTATTGGGGGTTTAGCCTCTGTGTTACGGCAGTTATTCTGCTTTTCGGAGTACTTGTTTTTAACAGAGTTGAAAAGAACTTTATTGATACGGTATGATGCATTATGGAAATTAGTGAAAATTGTGTAATAAAAACAGAAGACTTATCCAAGGAATACAGACTTGGCTTAATCGGCTCGGGCACTCTGAGAAGCGATTTGCAGAGCAAATTTGCAAAAATGAGGGGAAAGCCCGACCCAAACCTGAGAATCGGCGCGCACGAATACGCCAAAAATGAAAAATTTCTCGCGCTTGATGGCATTAATATTGAAATAAACCGCGGTGACCGTGTTGGAATCATCGGCGCGAACGGCGCCGGAAAGTCAACCTTGCTCAAAATTTTGTCTAGAATTACCTCGCCTACAGAGGGACAGTTTTGCTACAGAGGCAGAATTTCAAGTATGCTCGAGGTCGGCACAGGCTTTCATGCCGAACTGACCGGCAGAGAGAATATCTACCTCAACGGCGCGATTCTCGGTATGAACAGAACCGAGGTTGACAGCAAAATTGATAAAATCATTGAGTTTTCGGAATGCGAGAAATTTATTGATACTCCGGTAAAGCGATATTCCTCGGGAATGTTTGTAAAGCTCGCGTTTGCGGTTGCCTCTCACCTTGATTCCGAGATCATGATTATGGACGAGGTTCTCGCTGTGGGCGATATGAAGTTCCAAAAAAAATGCATCTCAAAGATGCGTGACCTCGCAATTGACGAAAACAGAACGATTCTTTATGTATCGCATAATATGAATACAATTCAGGAGCTTTGCAACAGATGTATTGTACTTGAAAAGGGCAAAAAGGTGTTTGACGGAGGCGTTGACGAGGCTATCTCGATGTATTTCGGCGGAGAAAAGGACGAGTTTTATTCCTTTGATTACAACGAAAAACGCAAAAATGGCTGCGATCGCCCCGATATTGACCTAAAGCACGTAAAATATATCGGCAAGGCGAACAACTTCTTCCACGATGACGAAAAGCTTTCGCTTGAGCTTACGTGGGAAAACAAGGCTGATATTCCAAACCTCAGTCTTAGAATTGAGGTTTCAAATATTCGCAGACAACCTGTAACCTCTTATATTATCGAGAATTTTTACAGCGGCAAAAAGGGTGAAACTCATACCCAGCGGCTTAAGCTTGATATCTCCAAAATTGCTGTCGGCGGATATTATACAAGATATGTTTTTTATAACAAGCAGAATGCGACATCTGCTTTTGAATCGGTTGAGGACGCAAAAGGACTGACCTTTAACAAAAGAAATGCCGAAAAATATGAGCTTCCGTGGAACTCCGGCTGGGGAAATGTTATGACGGAGGGTATTGAACTAGTGGACTGATAAGTCCTTTAGACGAAGAATTAGAAAAAGATGAATCAGGAAGAAATAAAAAAGAATTTTACCCATATGAACAAAATGCAGAGGCAGGCGGTTTTTGCGACCGAGGGTCCTCTGCTGATTTTGGCAGGCGCGGGTTCGGGCAAAACCACTGTGCTTGTCAACCGTATTGCGTATATATTGCAGTGCGGACTTTGCCGTCCGTGGAATATCCTTGCCATTACCTTTACAAACAAGGCGGCGGGCGAGCTAAAGGATAGAATCTGCGCGGCGGTCCCCGACGGCGGAGCAGACATTTGGGCGGCAACCTTTCATTCAACCTGCGCCAGAATTCTCAGACGCTACGGCGACAGAATAGGCTTTTCAAGTCATTTCACCGTATATGCGACCGACGACCAAAAGCGGCTTTGCAAGGATATTATGAAGCAGCTTAACTATGATGAAAAAATTTTGCCGGTCAAGGTGGTGCTTTCTGAGATTTCAAAAGCTAAGGATAAGCTGCTGACTCCCGAAGAATTGTTGAAAAGAGCAGGCTACGACAGCCGCAAGGCGTCTATCGCCAAGGTTTATGAGCTGTATCAGTCAAAGCTCAAAACCTCCGACGCAATGGATTTTGACGATTTGCTCTGCAACGCAGTAAGGCTTTTTGAGCAGTGCCCCCAAATTTTGGAATATTATCAAAATCAGTTTAAATATATAATGGTTGACGAGTATCAGGATACCAACAAGGTGCAGTATAAGTTTGTGAGTATGCTTGCCGAAAAATATGGTAATATTTGCGTTGTGGGCGACGACGACCAGAGTATTTATAAATTTCGCGGCGCGACAATAGAAAATATTCTGTCGTTTGAACAGACCTTCAGAGGCGCTCAGGTTATAAGGCTTGAGCAGAATTACCGCAGTACCGAAACTATTCTTAACGCCGCGAACGGCGTTATTGCGAATAACTCAGTCAGAAAAGGAAAGACTCTTTGGACAGAGAACCCAAAGGGCGATAAAATAACCGTCAGAACCTGCGAAACCGAGAGGGAAGAGGCTTCGTTTATAGCGCAGACAATACTTGACGGAGCTGCAAAGGGCGCGCATTTTTCGGATTACGCGATTTTGTACCGTACAAACGCACAGTCCAACGCAATTGAGCAGGCTTTATCGCGAAGCGGAGTTCCGCACAGGATAATCGGCGGTCATCGCTTCTATGACCGTGAGGAAATCCGCGACATGGTTGCTTATTTGCAGGTTATCAATAATCCGCATGACGATGTAAGGCTTTCGCGAATTATCAACGTTCCCAAAAGAGGGATCGGTTCGAGATCGGTTTCAGTTGCTGCCGAAATCGCCGCAGGACTGGGAGAGAGCATATATTCCGTTATCAAAGACGCCGACAGCTTTCCGCAGCTGTCAAGAGCTGCTTCAAAGCTAAAGGGATTTGTCAGCCTTATCGACGGACTGTCAGAGGCTGAGGTAAGCGAGGATTATTCTCTTGCGGAATTATATAACTTGATTATAGAGCACACAGGCTACAAAGAATATCTAATGACAGAGAAGGAAAACGCCGACGTCAGAATTGAGAATATAGAGGAGCTTTCTTCAAATATCATTAAGTTTGAAGAGGACTACGGCGACGAGGCTTCGCTTTCGGCGTTCCTTGAGGAAATCTCACTCCAAACCGATATTGATAACTATGATGCCGAAGCCGAATCCTGCGTAATGATGACTCTTCACAGCGCAAAGGGACTTGAATTTCCGGTTGTATTCATTACCGGTATGGAGGACGGTGTTTTTCCGTCTATTGCCTCAATTATGAATCCCGACGAGCTTGACGAGGAGCGCAGGCTTGCTTATGTGGGAATCACAAGAGCCAAGCAAAAGCTTTATCTGACCAAAACAAGGTCCAGAATGCTGTTCGGTTCGACCACCCACAACAAGGCTTCAAGATTCATAAACGAAATTCCCGGTGAGTTGGTAGAATTCACAGGAGAAGAAAGAAAAAGCTTTGCTGATTTCGGTGCCGTTGGTTTTTCGGGAAGCGGTTCTTCAGCTTCTGTTGCAGGAGTACCAAAGTCCGGCTCGGTCGTAGCAGGAATCCCATCCTACAGAAAACCGGCAGTCATGAGCGGAACCGTTTATAATGTCGGAGACAGTGTGCTTCACAAGGTATTTGGCAGGGGCATGGTTATGAAGGCTGAGAAAATGGGGTCCGATACCATGCTGGAGATTGCTTTTGACAAGGTTGGAACCAAGACGCTGATGGCAAATTTCAGCAAAATGGAGAAAATTTGAAGGTGATATTTTGAAAAAATCCCTTTGCTCTTTAGTGGGGTTGACAGTAACTGCGGCTATTGCGCTTTCCGGCTGCGGATCAGGCAGTATCAGCGCGCAGCCTGCAACTTCCGCGGCAGCTGAGGAAAAATCCAAGGCTGAAACTACGCATCCGGACATAGATTTTATTTCGTGGCTTTCGTCGAGCGACGAGGCGCGACAGGATTACGAATATGATTTTGTTGCTGTCAAGCAAAAATCGGAAGAAATAACGGAAAGTCTAAATCATATAACCTCGGATTCCGACTTCAGCGGCTCGGTTTATATGAAGCTTGGCAACGATTTTGAATATATCAATTCAAAGGGCTACGCCGATATCGGCAATCGGGTTAAAAATTCAATTACCGGCTGTTTTTATACAGGCGGCTTTACCCGCCAGCTTACCGCGGCGGCAGTATTGAAGCTTGTTGAGGATGGCAAGCTGGATTTGGATGATAAGCTCGAAAAATTCTTTCCGGTTTATGATTACGGTAAAGAAATAACGGTGCGTAATCTTCTTACAATGACCTCAGGAATCAAGGATTACGCAAAAGCACAAAATTCCTATAATGATGAAATATCTGTCAACGAGGGGCTTCGTTCGGAAATTTCATTGAATAATACAGCAGGTGAAAACAGGCAGAAGGTCTACCAATGGATTGTATCGCAGGAGCTTGTTTCCAAGCCCGGAACAACATTTACGGAATCTGACAGCGATTATTTTTTGCTGGGCGAAATCATCGCAGATGTTAGTGGAATGAGCTATGAGGAATATATTTCAGAAACGATCCTAAAGCCGCTCGGAATGAAAAATTCGAGTTTTACTCCTGATGACAGTCTTGCCAAGGCATATGAGGGTGAAATGGACAATTCGGGAATGAGATTTCCGGGCGTCGGTTATTCTTCTTTCGGACTGATTTCAAGCGTTTCGGATATCACAAAATGGATAGACGGTTTGCTTGGAGAAAAAATCATAAGCAAAAAGTCTCTTGACTTGATGCTCGGTGAGGACGGAAAATCACAGGGCTTCGGCGTATATGTCGGAAGCCGTTATATTTCATCCTTCGGAATTGTTGATAACTATTCGGCTAAGGTAGCCTTTACCGAGGATAAATCCGAAATATTTATATCTTTGACTAACTATGCACACTCAAACCCGGCGCTGCTGCACAGTCAGTTCAGAAATTATTTGCTGAAATACAAAATTTAGGTCACACAAAGGTCTAACCTTCATAAAATGTACTGATTACGGTATAGTTCAAATGTGTTTTGAACCTTACGCAGTGATTGATACTTATTTTATGGAGGTTTTTTGTATGCCTGAAACTAATTTGGGAACCGAGCAAAGTGTTGACTCGGCTCCGGTACAACAGGATTTTGACGCGGTTTGCATAAGCGCGCCGCGAATCTATGACAGCTGCGGCGCAAAGGATTGCCTGAGCGATCTGCCTGTTTTTTTCACCGCTGAAAGCCAGGCAATCGTTGATTCTGCTGCCTCTGTCAAAATCAACAAGGCAAGCGTGCTGACATCTACCGTAGAGGTGGATTCCGTGGCGTTTCACCGCGGCTTTTTTTCGGTTGATATGGTCTTTTATTTTTCGGTCTGCGTGGACGTATACACCGGAACCGGAGGAATCCCCACAACGCTTAACGGCTTGGCGATGTACGGCAAAAGGGTTGTGCTTTACGGCAGGAGGATTCAGGTGAGCTTGACGTTTCACGACTTGAACGCTGCAATATGAAGGCCCCCGAAAGTTTGCCCAAGGCAACCGTCAGCATAACAAGCCCGATGGCTCTTTCGGCAAGGCTCAGCCCCGTCAGTATTCCTGCTTCGCTTCCGTTCCCGGTGCCGGAGGCAGTCAGTGACTTTTTCGGAGGAGAGCTTGTGCTTCCTACTGTTGCAAACGTTCAGGTCACTCTCGGTATTTTCACAATTACCCGTTTGCAGCGTGATGTTCAGCTGATGATCCCTTCGTATGACTTCTGTATACCGCGCAACGAATGTGCCGCAAGAACCGATGATCCGTGCGAGGCGTTCAGCAAAATTGAATTCCCGACCGATTCGTTCTTTCCGCCAAATTCAATCGAATGCAGCGAGTTAAGCTCTGCTCCGCCCGAACGCGGCTGCTGCGGACAATAATTTCAAAGCAAAAAAACAAAGAAAAACGTCTCCGTTAAACTTATTCGGGGACGTTTTTGAATTGCCATGGACTTAGTTTGTTTTTATTGACCATAAAGGCTTTTACGGCTATTTTGGCGAGCGGATCGTCGCTGTGGCTGTCGGAGTAAAACTCGTCGATTTTTGCGTTGGAAAACTCGTTGTAAAACCGTCTGACCTTTTCCTCGCCGTGACAGTTTTCTCCGCTGTATCTGCCTGTTTTTGGGTCCACAACCGAGGCAATCAGATTATTTATTTTAAGCTCTCTGCAAATTGGCTTAAGAAGAAATTCGGGAGAAGCAGAGATTATTAAATCGTCGGGCTTTTGCTGCTTTATGTAGTATTTCTTGATTTTTGATTTGTTTTCTTTCCAAAAATCTTCAACGTCCTTATCTATGTCGCAAAAGGTTAGAAAGCGGTACATTTTTTGCTTAAAAACTGTCTTTGTTCCGCGGTGAAAAACATAAAAACTCATAAACGCCGAAACAAGAGAGGGAAAGAGGGTCAGGATTTTTTTGTGTCGCTTTAGCGAAAACAGATAAAAATTCGCTGTACTGTCTCCGTCGTAAATTGTCTTGTCAAAATCATATACATTCATTAAAATTACTCCGAAATATGGTATCAATTGTGCGTACTTGCCTATATTCAAAGCTTATTATAGTATTTCTTGGAGGAAATTTCAACCCTTATGCTCTTGCTATAAATTGAAATTTGTTGTATAATTAGTAGGACTATGATAGGCAGAAATGCAATGGATAGGAGAGGACTGGGTGTTTGGCTATCTTCAGGTTCAAAAAAGTGAGCTTCTTGTCCGTGAGTATGAGGCATATAAGTCTGTATACTGCGGCTTGTGCAAGCAGCTTGGCAGGGACTATTCCTTTCTGACCAGGCTTAGCCTAAGCTATGACTGTACCTTTTATGCCATGCTGCTGCTGTCTGTCGGCAGAGCCTGCACAGGCTTCAAAAACGGACGCTGCGTTTGTAACCCTCTCAAAAAATGCTCCTTTGCAAAATGCCAAGACGACAGCTACAGCAAAACCGCGGCGTTTTCCGTGATTTCGGTTTACTATAAGCTTCTTGACGATATTAAGGACGGAGGTTTCTTCAAGAAAACCGCTGTTGTGCTGATAAAGCCGTTTTTTTCGCACTGGAGAAAAAAAGCCGCAAGGCTTTATCCGAAAATAGACGAACTTGCTCAGAATATGATAAAGAAGCAGGGTGCGGCGGAAATGAATCCAAAATGCGGGATTGACGAGGCGGCGCATCCAACCGCAGAAATGCTTGGGCTGACTCTCGCGCTTGAGGCGCGCAACGAAACCGAGAGCAGAGTTTATTATGAGTTTGGCTATAATATCGGCAGATGGATTTATTTGATCGACGCAGCAGATGATCTTGAAAAAGACAAAAAATCCGGAAATTTTAATCCGTTTGCAAATGATGAATTTAACGCAGGCGCGATAAAAGCAACCCTCAGTCAGTCGCTTGCAAGGGCTTACGACGCGTTTGCGCTTATGGATATAATAGATTTTAAGGGTATTTTCAATAATATGCTGCTGTATGGGCTTCCATCAGTGCAAAACAAGGTATTTGAAAAAATCGGAGGTAATAATGAATAATCCTTATGAGGTTTTGGGCGTTTCTCCAAACGCTTCGGACGATGAAATCAAAACCGCTTACAGAAAGCTTGCAAAAAAATATCATCCTGATAATTACGTCAACAATCCTCTTGCGGATGTTGCCGAGCAAAAGATGAAAGAAATCAACGAGGCATATGACGAAATCAACCGTATGCGCCAAAAAAATAAGGGAACCGGGTCTACCGCGGGTTATTCAAGCGACTATTCCGGCGGTTACAGCTCTTCTCAGAGTGCGGCTGATTCACGATTCTATAACGTAAGAATCTATATTCAACGCAATATGGTTGACCAGGCGGAACAAATTCTTGATTCTGTTCAAACAGCGGAAAGGAATGCCGAGTGGTACTACCTTAAGGGTATGTGCGCCTACCGAAGGGGCTGGAGCGATCAGGCTTTTTCAAATTTTACTACAGCGTGCAACATGGATCCCAACAACGCGGAATACCGCGCCGCGCTTAACAATATGCAAAATCAAAGAAGCTACAATTACGGCGGATATCAGCAAACTACACCCACCGGTGGAAATGGGTGTTCCGCATGTGACATCTGTTCTGCTATAATTTGCATGGATTGCTTGTGTAATTGTTGCAGATGAGGTGGTTAAAATGAGAAGAAGAAAGAAATATTATACTTTTAGACTGGTATACTGTTCGCTTATAGCAGCGATTTCGGCAGGGCTGATGCTGATTGCGTCGGTAATTCCGTTCGGGAAATACGCGGCTCCGGTAATTTCAGGACTGCTTTTGATATCGATCGTCATAGAATACGGATGGGAATGGGCTATGGCTGCTTTTTCGGTAGTCGGTGTTCTCACGCTTTTGCTTTCATCAAACAAAGAACCTGCGCTTTATTTTGTCGCGCTTTTCGGCTATTATCCCGCAATAAAGGCGGTTTTGGAAGAAAAAATCAAGCACAGGGGCAAACGCATGGTTGTTAAGCTGCTTATATTTAATGCCGCCGCTGTATTGGGATATTTTGCGGCAACACGTTTGCTGATGATCCCCGAAGAAGCATTTTCAATTCGCGGATTTTTTAATCCGTTGCTGTTCCTTTTGATCGGCAACGTCTTATTCGTTCTTTATGATATGGCGATAGTAGTTTATGTCAGACTTTACGTTAAACAGTTCAGAGACAGGGTATTCAGAATTTTTAGATAATGCGGAATAATATGCAAGCAAGGCGTGCGCCGCGAATTGTGCGGTGTTGCCTTTAGTATAAGAGGCAACTTTAAAAATCGAGGCAATGCCATACGAATAATAACCAAGCAGAATGTGCGCTGCAATTAGCTCGGCGCCATTTGGAATTTAAAAAAGGTGATATTTATGAAAGCAAGAACTTTTACCCGGATTGTGTGTATGGTTCTCGCAACGGCTCTTATAGGAGCAGGTTTGATTACATCATTTTCTACTATAGCGAACGCTGCGTCTTATTCAACAGGCATATACAAGACTCAGGTGAATTCCGGTTCATACCTTAATATGAGAAGCGGAGCCGGAACAGGCTACTCCTCTGTGACCTCGGTTCCAAATAATACCGAGCTTACTGTAACCAAGGTGAGCCAAAGCGGAGGCTACAACTGGGGCTATACCTCATATAACGGTAAATCCGGCTGGGTCGCCCTTGAGTTTTGCAAGCTCTATTCGGCATTTTCCGACAGAACCGACCTTGCTACTCCGAAAATCAGCTCTTATGAAAACACCGTCCAAGGCGTGAAGCTGAGCTGGAAAAAAGTTGAGGGAGCGGCGTTTTACAGAGTTTTTTACAAATCAGCCTCAGGTACATGGAAGGGCATGGGCAATACCTCGTCAACATATTTTGTTGACGACGATGTCAGATCCGGTCATACCTACACATATACCGTCAGATGCGTTTCAGCCGACGGCTCAAAATTCACCAGCGGCTATGACAACACCGGATTTAGAGCGACGTTTATCGGAACTCCGGTAATCAAAAGCGCGGAATCCGTGAATAACGGCGTCGAAATCAGCTGGGAAAGGGTTGAGGGCGCGTATCAGTACAGAGTGTTCTACAAATCTGCTTCGGGCACATGGAAGGGCATGGGCAATACTGATAAAACCTATTTTACCGATACCGTTGTTTCTTCCGGAAGCACCTATACCTACACCGTGAGATGTCTTGACAAATACGGCGACTATATCAGCGGTTACAATTCAACAGGCTTTAAGGGTACATATCTTGACGTTCCAAAGGTTACGGAAATAAACAGTCTTTACTCAGGCGTTGAAATCAATTGGAACAAAGTGCCCGGCGCATCAATGTACAGAGTTTTTTATAAATCTGCGTCGGGTGTTTGGAGAGGAATGGGCAATACCTCGTCAACCTACTTTATTGACAAGGATGTAAGCACGAATCATACATATACATACACTGTAAGGTGTATTTCCTCGGACGGTTCCAAATTTACAAGCGGCTATAATAATTCCGGCTGGGTGCACAAATATGTTCGTCCGGAGGGCGGATATATAAAGCTTAACACCAATTCAGAAACTATATATACAGGCAACAAGCTTGCGCTTAATGCTTCGGCTTCGGCCAGAGTTAGCTGGAAATCTTCTAACACCTCTGTTGCTTCGGTTGATTCAAACGGTGTTGTAACAGCCAACTCGTCAGGTTCGGCAACAATCACTGCTTCATGTGACGGAGAATCCGCAACCTGCCGAATTACCGTCAAATCCGGCTATTCGGTGCATATATCCTCAACCCGTATAACTGATATGCGCAGAGGAAAATCAGTGCTTTTGCGCTCTAACACAGGCGGAGTCTCATGGAAATCTTCAAATCCTGAAATTGCTGTTGTCAGCAACGGAATCGTTGATACAAAATCAACCGGCTGGGTAACGATCACCGCCTATACCTCAGGCGGAGCGGCAACCTGTCTTATTAACGTAATAGGCAGGGACAATATTCGTTTTGCTTACGCAAATCCAAACTCCGCTCCGAAAAATTCCAAGGTTTATTTCAAGGCTATTACCGACACCGACAGGTCGGATGTTCGATTTGTTGTTTCAAAGGGCTCTGAATCCTTTACGGTTTACGCCGACGAAAAAATCAAGGACGGAGACACCTATGTTTGGTATGCTAACAAGGTGATGACATCCGCGGGACTTTGGAATGTCAAGGCTTATTCAAAATATGTTTCATCAAACGAATATTTGACTACTCCCGGCAACGGCGAGTGTGATTTGCTCGTTACAAATTCAACCGACAAAAAAACCACGGTCACCGGCGACAGGCGCGCAAGTGACGAGGTTATAGATATTATTGCCGACTACGAGGGGTATTTACCTCGCGTCACGGCAGATGTTCTGACCTCTGACCCGACCCTTGGCTTTGGAAAGGTTGTCACAACAAACGAGCAGTTTTACAATAATCTTACAAAACGTGAGGCTTACGCATATCTTTGTCAAACCGTCAACAAGGGCGGCTATACCACAAAAACAAACTCGTTTTTGAATAACAACGGAGTCAAATTTAATCAGCAGCAGTTTGACGCTCTTGTTTGCTTTGCTTATAATGTTGGCGCGTCGGCGATTTCGAATGATTCTTTGCTGCAAAATGTTTTGCTTGATACAGGATCGGGTGCGTCTGTATCCTCAGGCGGCAGCGGATATGTAAACGGCTCGAGCGTAAACCTGCGTTCCGGAGCCGGAACAGGCTATTCTATTATTACCTGCATGGATTTGGGTACAAAGTTCACCTTTGTTGACGGCAAAACCTATAATTCGGACTGGTATAAAATCAAGCTTTCAAACGGTACGGTAGGTTATATTTACAAAACTTACGCTTCAGCTTCGGGCGGCAGCAGGGATCTTAACAATACAAGCAAATCGGCGTTTATCAAAAATTTCCTGCAATATCACCATGCTTCAGGCTGCCAGTGGGGATTGCTTTACAGGCGAGTTGATGAGGCTGAGATTTTCTTCTACGGAGACTACAGTCGCGACGGAAGAAGCAACAAGTACGGATTTAGCTTTACCTGCTCAAATAATTCAAGTTTTTATATCTGATTAGAAGGTGTTTTTTATGAAAAAAATTGGATTTATCGGCGCCGGCAACATGGCTACCGCGATTATCAAAGGACTTATCGCTCAGAATAACGGAAAAGCCGATTTTATCAGCGTTTTTGATGTAAGCGATGATAAACTCAGACTTATGGATAAGCTCGGAGTAAACACATGCTCCGGTGCGGCTGAGGTGGTTGAACAGAGCGACATTACAGTTTTGGCTGTCAAGCCGCAAAACTATCCCGAAGCTCTCGAATCTCTCAAAAGCGCGGTGAGCGAGGACAAGACCTTTGTTTCAATCGCTGCCGGAATTTCAATTGCTTATGTTCAAAAGCTTCTCGGCTGTAAATGCCCTGTTGTAAGGGTCATGCCTAATACTCCGCTGCTTCTCAAAAAGGGCGCATCGGCTCTTTGTCCGTCCGAAAATATTTCCGACGATGACAAGCAGACTGTCTACGATATGTTTGCAGGAAGCGGCGTTTGCGAGTATATCACAGAGGATCATATGAACGAGATTATTTCCGTGAACGGCAGTTCACCTGCGTATATTTATCTTTTTGCCAAATCTATGGCGGACTATGCCCAAAGTAAGGGTATTGATTATAACACAGCAATAAATCTTATTTGCGCTACACTTGAGGGATCCGCTGCTATGCTCAGAGAGAGCGGCGATAACGCCGACGTTCTTATCGAGAAAGTAAGCTCAAAGGGCGGCACAACAATTGCTGCGCTTGAAAAGCTTAGAGAGCACGGCTTTACAGAGGCTATTTTCGACGCTATGGAAGCGTGTACAAAACGCGCGGAGGAGCTTGGAAAATAAATCAACAACGCACAATTCACGGCGCACGCCTTGCCTTATATTATTTCGTCATGGTGCCCAAAAATTAGCACCCATACGTTATTATGCATACTGATTATTTGTACACTCTGCCGAAAAATCTTACTGCGCAATCCGCAAACCTGAATTATTCGATATTGCCTTAAAAATCTTGCAGCTGATTTGACAGGTTTGATTCCCTGATACTTTTTTCATATATATATTTCTTTTCGCATATACTTTTAATGGGACAACCGTTACCTAAAAGAAAGGAATGTTTATTATGAAAGGTATCGTTTTATCATTTCCGGGGCTTGACAAAAGCAAAAAGCCAAATAGAATCGGCATGTCTGAATTAAGGTATTACATAAAAAGATACGGCGTCAGAGCTGCTTTTGTTTTTGCCTTGCTGACGGGACTTGCTTGCGGAGCGGTTTATGCTGTCAATTCAGACATTGAAATGCTAAAGTCGCTTGACTTTCTCTTTACAACTAACCTTGAGGCGAGGATGTCTAACGGTTTTTTAAACACCTTTTGCGCATGCTTCGCGTCCGATTTCATTTTTTTGCTTACCGTTTTTTTGCTTGGCTTTGCACCGTGGGGAATCCCGTTTGCCTTTGCCGCTGCTCTTTTTAAGGGCTTCGGTACCGGAATAACTGCCGGTTATCTTTGTGTTTTCGGCGCGTTGTCCGGAGCAGGCTTTTATCTTCTGATTTTGCTGCCCGGTACCTTTTTGTTCTGCGCTGCGCTTGTTATGTTCTCAAATCACGCTTTCTATTTTTCAAAGCGTTTGTTTTTGCTTTTGGCAGGAAAATATACTCTGGCACAGTCTTTGCGCTCCTGCGTCGTTTCTTACTGTTCGCGTTTTTTATCCGCGCTGACTGCAACATTTTTTGCTGCCGTGCTGGATACTGTGCTGTGGACTTTTTTTGCCGGCGCGTTTAATTTTTAGGCGACGCTGCATATATTAATATGCATATTTTTATTTTATTGTTTCGTCAGCTTGATTAAAACTGACGAAACATCTTACTGCGCAATCCGCACACCTGAATTATGCGGTATTGCCTTAAATTTTTCCGGAGGTAAAAATGGCTGCTGAAAAAACATCCGTAGCACTGGCAAACACCATTGGCACGCTGTTTAAAAATCTTCCGAAGCTTTTGCTTGTTAATCTTTTGTTTTCGCTTCCGCTTGCTGCTTCAATCGCTGCTTTTTGGGCAGTAGAGCAAATTTTCGGCATAAGCTCGGTTTTTATTATATTGTTGTCGGTTATTCCTGCTTTTCCGTTTTATGCCGGGGTTGTTCAGGTCACCGCTCATATTGTCAGAGGCGACGAGGAAATAAGTGTAGTTTCCGACTATTTTTCCGGAATAAAAGATAATTTTCTTGGATTTTTGATTCACGGAATTATTTTTTATGCGGCGGCGGTCATTTGTTGTTTTTCGGTTTCGCTTTATATTAACAATCTCAGCAAGAGTTGGATTTTTTATATCTTTTTGGGCGTCAGCGTGATAATCGCTTTGGTTTTTCTTTTTGCTTTCTTTTATATTCCGCCGATGACTGTGACGTTTAATATTTCCATGAAAAACATTTATAAAAACAGCTTTCTTATGAGCTTCGGCGAGCTAAAGCATAATATTATCGCTGTTTTCGGACTGGCGGTTGTTGCCGCGGTTTGCGCGACAATTCTTATGTGCTGCACAGCCCGGACGGCAGTTATTATTGCGACTGCTGTTTTGCTTCTGTTTATTTTGCCGTCGCTGGTTTCGTTTGTTATCAACGCTTCGGTGTACAAGCCTATGTACAATATTATTGTTGACGGTGATTCGGTCAGCAAGAGCATAGACAAAAAAATCGAAAACCGAAAAACGGCGCCTAATCAAAATATTGATGAGGCAGCCGCTAAGCAGATCAGTGACGAGCTAAAGAAACTTGAAATTGATGAAAACGCCGACGGAGACGAGTATATTTTCTTCAACGGCAAGATGATAAAAAGAAGCGTCTTGATAAAAATGAAAAGAGACGCTGAAAAGGAGAGTGAATAATATGGCGCACAGATATGCCGGAGGTAATTCAAAGAAGCCGGTTGCGATTATTGTTGCAGTTGCAGTCGCTGTTCTTGCTGCGGCGGTTGTTGCAATCCTTTTTGTTCTAAATTCAGGCAAGAGCGACAATAAAGGCGAAACCACTCGGGCAGCGACCTCGGTCGCGCAGACTATTGCCGAGACTACGGTTGCCGGTACTCAGTCAAACTCTGACGATTCAGCAAAGCCCGACCAAAGCGTTATTGAGACCGAGCAGCCTCAGTCCTTACCCGAGGCTCAAAGCACTCAGTCAGGTTACGACGAAAGCTCGGCTGCTCAGAGCATAGTTGTTCCGACCAAGGGTACGGGCGAAATCGGTTATTTTAACGCAACCTATATTCCGTATAAAGCAGTTGACAAAGATACAAACTCAGAGGTTTCGCTAAGAGAGGTTTTTGGTACGTCATATTCTCAGGGTGTTCTTACTTTTAACAGCGACGGTAGCTTTACGGATTCAATGTATGCTTCCGAGGCCGAAAGCGGTGCTTATGTTGTTGAGGGAGAGGATATTTCCGCGACCTATTCCAATGACAAAAATATGCAGATTACCGTTAATGAATGGGAAAACGGTTCGCCAAAGGATTTTGTTGTCAACTACGGCGGATATGATGTTTATTTTGCAGCGTAATGCTGTACATTAACTTGACTTCTAAAATGAATTTTTATTTTTCAAAAGAAAATGATATATTTTTAAAGTATGAAAACAGGGGATACGAGGATGGCGCAAACAGTTATCACAGGGCAGCAGACTCGCTTGCCTAAGCAAAGAATATTTTTATTTGACAATATTAAATTTTTGGCGATCCTGCTTGTTGTGGTGGGACACGGCATTAATTTTATGACTGAATTTGAAGAACCGTTTTGGTTTGCAAATTATCTTTATTTGACGATTTATTCCTTCCATATGCCGGTTTTTTTGTTTATCAGCGGTCTGTTTTTAAAGCCGATGAATAATGAAACTCCTTTCCCAAAGGGCAAGGTGATCTCTTATGTCTTAATCGGCATTGTTCTCAGGGTTATGATGTCGGTTTTAAGGCTGTTTTTGGGAATGTCTCCGGCATTTTCCGTACTCGAGATTTACGATTCCCTCACATGGTATATGTGGGCTATGGCGGTTTTCATCACTCTTATGTGGGTTTTCAGGGAGCACAACACCAAAATTTTCCTGCTGCTGTCGTTTATAATCGGATGCATGGCAGGCTATGACTCAAACTTGGGCGATATGTTTGCTCTTATGAGGATTTTTGTGTTCATGCCGGTATTTACTCTTGGTTATATGTTGACTCCGGAGAGCGTTGCAAAGTTTCTCTCAAACAGGATTTTGAGAATAGTTTCGGTTTTTGTTGTGATAGGCTTTGTTATTTTATTTTTCAGCAACGAGGATATTTATACCTATCTTCGCCCGATGTTCACCGGCAGAAACGGTTTTGGCGTGCTTGATGAAGGCTATAGCTTCGGCTGCCTGTACCGTATTCTCTGCTATGCGATTTCTGTTGTATTCGGAACAGCGGTAATGGCCTTGGTTCCTAACAGGAATTTAGGTATTATTTCAAAGACCGGAGCAAAAACCTTGCAAATTTATTTCTGGCATAAGTTTTTATTCGTTATTTTTGAAGCCTTTTTCCTATTTGAATTTATTGTTGGCAAGACAAATCTTGAAATTGCCACCGCAATTTACATCATATTGTCGGTCGGCGTTACGGCAGTATGCGCTTTGCCTTTTTTTTCATTCCCGACAAAGCAGCTGCTGGCGTTTGGAAGCAGGCTTTCAAAGGATAATGGCAGCAATAAAAAAATCAGGTGATTTTTACGGCAGCTCAAAACAGAGCTGCCGTTTTTTAAAATCAAACGTCAAATTTATGGAGTCTCTAAACATCAGAGAAAGAGGGATTTGTTGTACTATTACTAAATGGGTTTATTAGGAGGCGATGTCAGAGACTCCGGTGATTAACGAGCCTGCTTGATTTGGGGCAGGACATACCAACGATTGTCCTTGAGGAAAAGAAATCTTTGTTTGCCCATGATCACGCAGGTGTATCGGATTCCCTCTCCGTCTCCTGAGGACGAGGAGGTGTATCTAACGTCGGTGATGTTGTCGATATTATAGCATTTTTCGCTGTTCCAGTGTATTGAGCGCGGAAGAAGGTTGCCGTCGCAGTCGAATTCAGCGGTTACTTTTACGTATTTTTTCATTTTTGTTCAACTCCCAAACTTGTATGAGAACAAATGTTTTAATTTATTATAGAACATCTGTTTGAAAATGTCAATAGATTTTTGAAAATTTATCGAACAAATTTTTTACCTTTATTTTGTACAAAATTGTAAACGCAATATAGATCATTCATACAAAATGTATTATACTGAAGGCAACACCGCACAATTCGCGGCGCACGCCTTGCTCGCATATTATTCCGTCAGACTGCCCAAAAATCAGCCCCATACGTCAGTATACGAACAGATTATTTGAACGTTCTGACGAAAAATCTGACTGCGCAATCCGCACACCCAAATTATGCGGTATTGCCTGAATAAAGCGGTTCTATATTATGGGTTACAGTCCTGTTATTTTCATTTACAAAAACAATATGTTGTGTTATACTCTAAAATAATACAAACTTTCGGGAGGAAAATTATGGAACAGTATAAAAAGGAATTTATTGAGTTTATGGTTGATTGTCAGGTGCTCAAATTCGGAGATTTTGTGACCAAAAGCGGCAGAAATACTCCGTTCTTTGTAAACACCGGCTTCTACAGAACCGGAGCGCAGCTTCGCAAACTCGGCGGCTATTATGCCGAGGCTATCCAACAAAAATTCGGCACGGATTTTGATGTGCTGTTTGGTCCGGCATACAAAGGGATTCCGCTTTCTGTTGCCGCGACTATAGCGATAAGCGAAAAATACGGCGCGGACATTCGCTACTGCTCCAACCGAAAAGAGATCAAGGATCACGGCGACAAGGGAATTTTGCTTGGAAGCCCAATCAACGACGGCGACAGAGTTGTAATTATTGAGGACGTCACAACAGCCGGAACCTCGATTGAGGAGACTATGCCGATTATCAAGGCTCAGGGCGAGGTTGAGGCACTCGGACTGGTTGTTTCCGTTGACAGAATGGAGAGAGGCAAGGGTGAAAAAAGCGCGCTTGCCGAAATTGAAGAAAAATACGGCTTAAAGACTACTGCTATCGTAACAATGGCGGAGGTTGTTGAGCATTTGTATAACAGAGAATATAAGGGCAAAATTATTATTGACGACAAGCTTAAGGCAGCGATTGACAGCTACTACGAAAAATATGGAGTAAAGTGATTTAGGAGCAGAATATGGCTAACGAACACGGCGGTCACAGAGAGCGGGTCAGAAAGAAATTTTTGTTGAACGGGCTTGACGTTTTTGAGCCTCACGAGGCTCTTGAGATGCGCAAACTGGGATGTGCGGTAATAGCCAATCTTGGAGGGCACTCCGAGGAAGACTATTTAACAGGGGCAGAGATGCTGAATGGCTGCGACATCGACATACTGGAACTGAACATATCATGCCCCAATGTGAAGTCAGGAGGCATGGCTTTCGGGACGGACCCTGATCAGGCAGCGGACATTACAGCAAAGGTCAAAGCGGTGACCAGGCATCCGCTCATGGTGAAGCTCACCCCTAATGCCGGAGACATCGTAGCAGTTGCCAGGGCTTGCGAGGAGGCCGGGGCAGACGGGCTGGCACTGATCAACACAGTGCTTGGCATGGCCATAGACGTCAGAGCGGAGAAAGCAGTGTTCAACAACGTTTATGCGGGGCTTTCGGGACCGGCCATCATGCCAATAGCGCTGAGGATGGTGCATCAGGTCGCTCATGCGGTGGACATTCCCGTGTCAGGCCTGGGAGGCATATCGACCGCAGAAGACGCCATAGCTTTCATCATGGCAGGGGCAACCACAGTACAGGTGGGAGCGTCCACATTCAGAGACCCCATGGCCATGGTAGATATTATTAAAGGATTGGAAGAATATGCCGAAAAAAAGAGCCTGAAGAACATTCAGGATATAAGAGGCATCGTATAAGGAAGGAGAGGTTCCAATGGAAAACAACAATAATCTGGAGATACTCAAGTCCTGTGGGGCTTTTCTGGAAGGGCATTTCCTTCTGTCATCAGGAAAACACTCTTCGGGATACTGTCAGTGCGCCAAACTCCTCAGGTTCCCAGACCTGTCCGCACAGGTTCTGGCAACGGTGGCTGAGCAGGTGAAGGATCTGGGCATAACCAAGCTTGTGGGTCCTGCCATGGGCGGGGTGTTAGTATCCTATGAGCTTGGAAGACAGCTGGGCCTGGAGAGCCTGTTCACAGAGAGAAAAGACGGAATCATGCAGCTCAGACGCGGCTTCGAAGTAAACGAAAATGACAGCATACTGATCACTGAGGACGTGGTCACCACAGGCAAGTCTACCATGGAGACTGTGGAGGCCCTGGAAGCCTTCGGCGCCAAGGTGATTGCTGTTGCCTGCATCGCAGACAGAAGAGGTCCGGACTGCGATTTCAGCCTTCCGGTTTACAGCGCAGTGAAACTGCAGTTCCCTGTATACGAGGCAGATGACTGCCCCCTCTGCAAGGAGGGTAAGATCCCCGTGGTGAAGCCGGGCAGCAGGACATCGAAGTAGGACAAAATGTTGCTAAAAAACCGCTGGGGTCCTTGAGAATTGAGGACTCACAGCGGTTTTTGTGTTGAGGAATGAGTCCGTGCTCCAAG
>CAJODI010000032.1 GCA_905233145.1 uncultured Ruminococcus sp.
AAAAATCAGTATCCATACGTCAGTATGCACACTGATTATTTGAACATTCTGACGAAAAATCTGACTACGCAATCCGCGCACCAGAATTATGCGGTATTGTCTTAATTTGTCGTTTCTTATATTTTTGCGTTCGGAAGGTACCATTTTATTGCTTCCTCGGCAGTGAAGCCGTTTTGACAAAGATAATTAATTCCGCTCATGCTGATTCCGGAACAAGCGGCGTTTTTGTCAAATTCAGCGTAAAAGCAATCCCAAGGTGAAGCCACCGGACAAAGATAAGGGTAATTTTCATCGGCTATAGTATAGCCGCATGAGGTTTTTGAAAACGGAATATACTTAATTTCACCGTCAATTGTTATGTAAAGCTCCGAACCGGAATTAACTGCGTTTGTTTTTTCTTCACTTAGCTTTACCTCGGGAGTATAAACCTCCTTGTTTGTCATGTCAAAGCTGCTCTTGTCATAGTAAAGGCAGGTGTTAATGATGATCGCGGCGGCTTTTGCTGCCTCCGGACAAAAATCATCCTCACATGCCGCTGCCACAAGCCCCGGAAGTATATTTTTGCTATCCGCGTCCTCGGGAGTCGCGCTTTCGTAGGCTGATTCGGAAGCTCCGAACGCGCTTTTTCCGATTCCAACTGCAAAAAGCGGCAAAAAAGCTGTAATGAGCAGCACGGCTGTCAGAGCAAGTAATCTTGCTTTCAATTTCTCACCCCATTAAATAATCTAAGATTTCTCTGTGATTTTCCTTGACATAATTGTATATTTGTCTTAAAATATTATATGTACATTTATGCAATATAATAACTTTCGTGTGCTCGCCGGCAACCCCGGGAGCATTGCAGAAACGGAGCTTGGTATGAAGATAAAGTATTCTCTTATCCCATTTGTGCCCGTTGCGGTCATTATGGTTGTTTTCAAGCTGATGGGCGTAGTAGGTCTTGACAATAACGGTATGTTTTTGGGAATGAACAAAATCGGCGTAAACTATGCGGCAATCGGTTTGGCAATCGGTCTTTTTGTGCTTTGCGTGATAATCAATCTTTTTGACAGAAAAACCGCGCCGGTGTATCCGGTCAAGAAAAACCCTGTTGCGGGTATCGCGGCAGTCGCATCCGGACTTTTGGTGATTGCTTCTACCGTACTCGCGCTCATTGACATGTCTCCGGCTTCGGAGTACTTTTTGATGATGATAATATGCACGGTGCTTTCGATTCCGGCAGGAATTGCGCTGTTGCTTATGTCAAAGGTACATTTTATCGGTAAGAGCACGGTTTCAGGCATTTCTATGCTGTTTGTATTCCCGTCGCTGTGGGGCTGTGCCCTTCTTGTGATGGAATTCCTTTCGGCAACCAAGGTTTCAATCTCTTCATTTGATCTCACTTCGCTGTTCTGCTATATTTTCCTGACCTTGTTCTTATTCTCCTACGCGATGGTTGCGTCAAGAATCAAGGGCAGAAATCCTGTCAAGGCGTGCTATATCTACGGCTTGCCTGCCGCGGCGCTTTTGTTGAGCTACGGCGTCGAAAAAATCGTTGTAAGCGTAGTAGAGGGCTTTCAGCTTTCAAATGTCGTTTCGGCGTTGCTGTTCATAGTTCTGTCAGCTTTAATCGTGGCGTTTGACGTTGAGCTTTTCCTTAACCCGATTACAAAGGACGAGCTTGAAATCATCGACGGACTTCCGACAGAAAATGAAAACTACGAAAAGAAATATACAGATACCGAGGACTATGAGGAGCTTGTTTTCTCAGAAAGACCCGACCTCGAATCACCAAATCCTGAGATTGATGAAGAAGCTCTCAAAAAGCGTATGGCGTCGGGCGAATACGACAATTTGGTATTCTCTGACAACCCCGACGACAGACCGGATCCGATTCCCGAGCATCGTGAACTACAGCCCGGAGAAAAGAGAATTTCCGGAGACGATTTCAACGATCTTGTGTTCTCGGAGGACTACGACAGAGAAGAAGCAGTTTCTTCCGGCGGCAAAAGGCGCAAGGTTGAAACTCTTGCCGAGGATGAGGTCCACGAGCTTGTATTCTCTGATGACTACGATATGACAAACGGCTCGCGTTCGCGTTCTTCCGGCAAAAAACGCAGAACAAAGAA
Organism: uncultured Ruminococcus sp.; assembly: GCA_905233145.1. Lineage (GTDB taxonomy): Bacteria > Bacillota > Clostridia > Oscillospirales > Acutalibacteraceae > Ruminococcoides. The sequence goes on from CAJODI010000032.1 coordinate 2,109, forward strand.
CCACGCAAACGATATTGATGAGATTGCGTTTTCCAATTCTACCGGCGCAAGGAGAAAAGAGAAAATTGAAGCTCCCGGTGAGGATGATTTCATTTTGGGCTATGCTCACGGAGATTATGACGATGATAGGCCCAGACGCGGCAAAAAGCACAAAAAGATCCAGCGCACTCCCGAGGATATGCTAAAGGATGCGGAGCGTTCCGAAAAGAACAAGAAAAACCCTGCCGTAACCGGAAAGGCTGAGGCAGAGCTTGCCGAGTTGTTTACAAGAACGGAGAACGAAAAGAAACATACAGACGATGTTGACAGGCTTTTGGCTGAGCTTGACAATATTGACAAACAATAAGGGTATTGACATTCCGCTCCGGCGGTGTTATACTAAATAAAAAGATATTTTAAAGCTTTGACGAGGACAAGAGCTTCATCAAATCCGATTTCAGAGAGCGGCGCGTGTGCTGAAAGCGCTGTATTCGGACATGATGCTTACCGCCTCTGAGTCCGCGCAGGAAATGGCGCGGCGTGTGACCGCGTTAAGGTTGAGCTGATTATCAGCCAAGAGGGTGCGTTTGCGCCGAACTTGGGTGGAACCACGATAAAATCGTCCCAATACTTCGAGAGGAGTATTGGGATTTTTTAATCCGAGTAGACATCGCGGCTATATTGGTTTGCGGAGGATGTCCGGCAGAAACCACTGCCATACAGCAGCGTATCTACACTCTTGAGTTGTAAAAATTTGAGATTATTTAACATGGAGGACTAAACTATGATCAATGTTGAACTAAAGGGCGGCGTAGTTAAGGAATTTGAAAACGGCATAACACCTGCCGAAATTGCAAAATCAATCGGCGCAGGACTTTATAAGTCTGTGTGCAGCGCCAAAATTGACGGAGAAGTTGCCGATTTGCGCACTCCGCTTGAAAAGGACTGCAAGCTTGAGCTTTTGACCTTTGATGATGATGAAGGAAAACACGCGTTTTGGCATTCAGCGTCGCATGTGCTGGCTCAGGCGGTAAAGAGACTTTATCCAAACGCAAAATGCGCTATAGGACCCGCGATCGACGGCGGATTTTATTACGATTTTGATGTTGAAAAGCCGTTTTCTGCCGAGGATTTGGAAAAAATTAAAGCAGAAATGAAGAAAATTGTAAAATCAGGTCTCGAAATCGAACGTTTTGAGCTTTCTCCGGAGGAAGCGGTTGCAAAGCTTACAGAGATGAACGAGCCCTACAAGGTTGAGCTTGCTCAGGAGCATACCGAAAAAGGCGAAAATATAAGCTTTTATAAGCAGGGAGAGTTTATTGACCTTTGTGCCGGTCCCCACCTTATGAGTGTTTCGGCGATCAAAGCAATTGAACTGACAAACTGCACCGGAGCATACTGGCGCGGAGACGCAAAAAATGCCCAGCTATGCAGAGTTTACGGCGTTGCTTTTCCAAAGGCTTCAATGCTCGAGGCGCACCTTGCTCAGCTAGAGGAGGCGCGCAAGAGAGATCACAACAAGATTGGACGTGAGCTTGGATTCTTTACAACGGTTGATTATATCGGTCAGGGTCTCCCGATCCTTCTTCCCAAGGGCGCGAGAGTGATCCAGCTTTTGCAGCGTTTTGTTGAGGACAAGGAGCAAAGTCTTGGCTGGCAGCTGACAAAAACTCCGTTTATGGCAAAGAGCGACCTTTACAAAATCAGCGGTCACTGGGATCATTATCAGGACGGAATGTTTGTCCTCGGCGACCCCGACAGCGACGATGAGGTATATGCTCTTCGTCCGATGACATGTCCGTTTCAGTATCAGGCTTATCTCAACAAGCAGCGTTCTTACCGTGACCTGCCGCTCAGATACAACGAGACCTCAACGCTTTTCCGCAACGAGGCGAGCGGAGAGATGCACGGTTTGATCAGAGTACGTCAGTTCACAATCTCTGAGGGTCATTTGATGTGTACTCCCGAACAGCTTGAGGATGAATTCAGAGGCTGCGTTGAGCTGGCAAGCTATATGCTCAAGACAGTCGGACTCTATGAGGATGTAAGCTATCGCTTCTCACAGTGGGATCCAAAAGACAGGGAAAAATATATCGGTACAGAGGAAGAGTGGAACGACGTTCAGGAAATGATGAGAAAAATCCTCGACAACCTCGGTATTGAATACAAGGTCGGCGTTGGTGAAGCTGCGTTTTACGGACCAAAGCTCGATATCCAGATTAAGAACGTGTTTGGCAAGGAGGATACTCTGATTACAATTCAGATAGATCCATATCTTGCAGAAAAGTTCGGCATGGAATATGTTGATAAAGACGGAGCCAAGAAGCGTCCCTTTATCATTCACCGCACTTCAATCGGCTGCTATGAAAGAACCCTCGCTCTGCTTATCGAGAAATATGCCGGAGCGTTCCCGCTTTGGCTTGCACCTACTCAGGTAAAGCTGCTTGCGGTTGCCGACAGACACCTTGATTACGTTTACGAGGTTAAAAAGGCTCTTGAGGCTCAGGGTATGCGTGTTGAGGTTGACGGCAGAAGTGAAAAGATCGGCTATAAGATCAGAGAAGCTCAGCTTGAAAAAGTGCCGTATATGTTCATTGTCGGAGACAAGGACGTTGAGGCTCAAACCGTTTCGGTTCGCCACAGAAAAGAAGGCGATCTGGGCGCGATGAAGCTTGAAGATTTTATCGCTATGGCAAAGGAAGAAATTGATTCAAAAGCTATCAAATAAGAAGCAGCTTGGCATTTTACGTATTTATTAAAGAAGCCCTAGCTTATATAATATAAAAATGAGGCAATCTCGCTGTTGAGATTGCCTCATAATAATTATATAACACAATTAAATGTATTCTTCGATACCGTATTCGTCCGTAAAGAACGCGAGGTAATACTGAATTAAGGTTGCATCCTGGATTGTAACGCTTCCATTGCTGTCTACGTCGGCAGATTTTAAACCGTTTGATTTGAGAGTAGACAGTGAGCACAAGTGCTTTTGAATCTCGGTAACATCACTGATCGTAACCTCGTCGTCACCATTTGCGTCGCCTCTCATAATTCTGTTTTGGGCAGGTGCTCCGACGTTGTAAAGAATGCCGTTAAGCTCGGCGGTCATTTCGTCGATTTCCTGCTGGTTGCCTGCATAATAGTACACCGGCAAAGCGCGGTTATAGGCGTCGTGAAGCGTCTCATATCTTTGACTGTGTTCATCAAGATTATTAAGCTCGTTTTCAATTTCGCACATAAGCTGCCAAAGCTGAGCTTTGTCGCCTGTGAAAACAGTAAGTCCCTTGAATGCAGCAATAAGTTCATCTCTTGCGTCGCGGTAGTCTTCGCCTTCTGCATAGCTGCTTATGTTCTGTGCGGCAAATTTTGCGCTTGAAAGCCTGTTAAGAGATTCTGATGTAAAGCATCCTCCGACAGGAAAGAATCTGTCAACATAGTTCAGAGCTTCTTCAAGTTCAATCCTTCCAAGCTCGGTTGTGGGAGCGATCGCTTCATTAACTCTGGCAGCCATCGCGTCAATGTCTTCCTGCAATCTTGCGTTTGCAAGCACGGTTTCTGCTTCTTCATAAAGGCTGTTGAGAGAGCTGTATCTGCTGCCTGTTTTTACAGGATCAAATTCCTTGTAATCGTAGAGCTTATTTGTAAGCTCTCTAAGCTGAGTTTTGTCGCCGACAACAATCTGAATGTTTCTCAATGCCTTCAAAAGTCTATACTGAGTTTTGCGCATTGCGATTTGGGTTACGGTGGAGCTTTTAAGCTGACGTTCGGCGGATTCCTTGTAGCTAATAAGCTTGTTCATGGATTCCTCGGTATAGGGACCGTTTTCTTCAGACGGCCAGTTGCTCATTGCATAATCGTATGCCTGCTGCAGCATATCCTTAGCGTCCTCGCGGGTGATTCCGTAATAGTCGTCGATCCTTTGGGACATATCGTCAAATTCTTTTTGGGAATGCTCGTTTTTATACACATTGTTAGCTTGATTATAAAGGTCTGTGAGCTCCTTGTATTTTGCGCTGCCCTTGGTCTCATTTTTTCTTTCAGCCAAAATGTCGTTCATTTGAGATTTAAGGAAGGATTTGTCGGCTGACTTTACAACAAGCGCGTCATACGCATTTTGAACCTTGCCAACATCCTCGGAAAGCTGGCTCATTTTGCTTAAGATATTTTCAACATCATAAACAGCCCATTTAACAGCGTATTTGTATTTGTCCCACGAGTCGTTTGAATAGTTTTTGCCGCGCTCCTTGATTGCCTGGTTGCACTCGTCGATCTTATTCAAAATTTGCTGTCTTAGATTGTCATGATCCGTTAGCGGCTCTTCGCCCTGATGTAAAACTCTTTGCAGACGTGCGGTCCAGTAATCAATCGTTTCCTGATCTCCTGCATAATAATATTCCGGAAGCACTTCGTTATACAGAACATGGTAACGCTCGTAGCTGCCGGGATCCGAATTCTGAATTGAATTCATATAAGTGCTGAGCTCTTCCAACAAATTCCATAGGGTTTCTTTGTCACCTTGGAAGGGTTCAAGTGAGTTAAAGGAATCAAGCAATTCGTTTTTTGCATCGGTAATCTCAGACAAGGTTGCGTTGCCGCCGTCAAGAATAGAGTCCGCCAGCGACATGGCGTCGGAAAATCTGTTGTAAGAATCGGTCGTCCATGCTCCGCCCACAGGCAAATTATTATTAACGTAGTCAAGTGTTTCCTGCAATTGTGCCATTGCTTCCTGTAGGTCTTGGTCGTCCTCGGAGAGAATACTGCTGATTTTGCCCTCTGCTATGTTTGTAATAATTACGCTGTTTGAATTGTTGTATATATTTTTGGCGTAGCTATAAACCTCGCGTGCTTCCGAAAGCTTGGCGTTGTTTCCCTGAGCCGAGAGCGCGTTAATGTAGTTTTGAAGCTGTGTAAGCAAAGAGCCCAGACATCCGTTGCTAAACAGCTCGAGCTCGTCAAAGGTCTGTGAAAGCGCGTAATTGGCTTTGTAAAGATTATAAGCGGTGCTTTCGTTATAGCTGTCTCCCAACGTGGGATTTGGGTGATTGACGAGATCGTTTGCCATACTAAGTGCGTTTGAGAAAAAGATATTGCTTTCATCGGTATATCTAAGGGTCGGGTCATACTCATCGCTAATATAGTTAATAACAATTCTCAGCCTGTTGCGTTGCTCCTCATAAAAATCCATAGGCTGAGAATCACCGTTCATGACCTCGTTCACGTGATAAATAATATCGTCAATATACGCCTCGGATTCGGGAAAAAAATAGTTTACGTCTATATCGCTTTTCAAACAAAGGTATTCATCATAATTACTTTTACTTTTTATGCTGTCTCTTTCCAAAAACTGTTCGTACTGCTCCTTAACATTTCCCAGAGCGGTTAGGTTGCCGCTAAAGCTTTCCAGATTTTCAAAGGCGTTTTTAAGCAGTATTCTTGCCAGATACAAATCTTCTGCGGAAGCGTCGTTTTCAAGAAGATAGGAAGCATGCTGATTCGCCAAATCATAGCGAAATTTTTTGCTGATGTCATAGCGCGAACCCGGATATTGCTGCTGAATCGTTTGGTTGAGATAATCCGAAAGAAGCCTTCTTTCCGTGTCAGCGTCAGAAATCTGGGATGAAGATGTGCCTGCGGATGAAGTTATTTCCGTTGTCGGAAGCTGAGCCGCGCTGACGGAAACTGCTGAGGCGGATACGATCACGCCCGCGAGAATTGCGCATAAAATTCTTTTCAATTTGATCACTCCTGTAAAAATGTATAAAATGTTGCTGCAAAGCAACAATCTGCAAAATAATACAATATAAATTATAATATAAAAAATATCTTAGTTCAAGGAAAACTATGTCAAAAAACAAGTTGTACAGTTAATTTATGCATATTATACAATAATAAAACTATTGAAATTCATCTTATAAGATGATATTATAATAACAGATTTATGTAAATAAAGCTTTGGGAGGAAGCCGCTTGACGAACGAGGAAAAGAAGAGCTACAAAAGTTCAAAAAAGCGAAGAAAGCAGGCTGTTATTGCCGCCGAAACAGGAAGGATTGTTCCGATTGACTCAGGCAGAAAAAAAGCGGTTTTAATAGGCGGCATAGCGTTTTTGTTCCTTGTTGCGGCGATTTCAGCGGTTGGTGGTTATTATGTTTATTCCGACAGCCACACGGAATCGGAAAAGGAAGCCAAAACGCAAAACAAAATGCTTCTCAGAGTTGTAAACCGATCAAATCCGCTTGACAGCAGCTACACTCCGGTTTTGACAGAGGCTGCCGGAGTCAGGGTGTGTGAGGACATAGCCGATGACCTTGGCGAAATGCTCGAAGCCGCCGCAAAAAGCGGAATTGAGCTAAAGTGCATTTCGGGCTATATTTCATACGAGGAGCAGGACGCGCTGTATAGCGCAAAGCTTGAGGAAATAAAAAAGCTTAGCGATTTGTCCGAGGTTCGTGCTCAGTCTGAGGCCGCAAAGCTTGTTCCCCGAGCCGGCGAGAATGAAGCGCAAACCGGGCTGTTGGTTGATTTTGACACAAACGACGAACGCGCCGAAACCTTTTTGAAGCGCGACTGCGTAAAATATGGCTTTGTCCGCCGGTATACCGAGGAAAAAGAGGATATAACCGGAATCAAGTCCAGCCGTTCGCTGTATCGCTACGTTTCAAAGGAGCATGCCGTAAAAATGAGATCTTTTGGAATGTGTCTTGAGGAATATGCGGATTATCTTTCGGTTCAGAGCGCAGATAATAAATAAATCAAAAAAATTAAAAAAATACTTGCAATTTGTAACCGAATGTAGTATAATATCTTTTGTTAATTGTGTAAAGTCAGGTAGGTGAGAATAATGAAAGAGAATATCCATCCCAAATATGAGCAGACTACGATTACTTGTGCCTGCGGTAATGTTATCGAGACAGGTTCAACAAAAAAAGATATTCGTGTTGAAATTTGTTCAAAGTGCCACCCATTCTTCACAGGAAAGCAAAAATTGGTTGATACTGGCGGACGTGTTGACAGATTCAAGAAGCGTTTCAACATTAGTAAGTAATCTTATTAAAGAGCATTTTAAGGCGGCACTTCTGTGTCGCCTTGTTTCATATCACAGAGGATAATTATGTCAAAGGATTACAAAACCGTCAGGTATGAAGCGAGCGGTGAGTTTGTTGAAAAACGCTCGCGCTTTATCGGCTACTGCAAGCCGGTAAAAACCGAGAGTGAAGCGGTTGATTTTATAAATCAAAAGCGTTCCCAACACTGGAACGCTACCCATAATGTCTATGCCTATTCGCTAAGAGAAGGCAATATCAAGCGTTACAGCGATGACGGCGAGCCATCGGGAACTGCCGGTATGCCTGTGCTTGACGTAATTCTAAAAAACGAGGTTTACGACGTTTGCGTTGTGGTTACGCGCTACTTCGGCGGCGTGCTTTTGGGCACAGGCGGACTTGTCCGCGCTTATTCCCAGGGAGCAAAAACCGCGCTCGAGGCCGGACAGGTTGCGCTTATGCAAAGCTGCCTGATTTGCAGCGCGAGGTGCAGCTACAACCAGTACGGCAAGGTGAATTCGCTGATTGCGGAGCTTGGCGCGGCGGTTGACGATACGGTTTTTGAGGGCGATGTTTTGATAAAATTTCATATAAAGCCTGAGCTGCTGCCAAAGCTCAACAAGCAGCTTGCCGACGCGACCTCAGGTGAAATCTGTGCCGAGGAGCACGGAGAGGAGTTTTTTTGCACCGAAATAGATTAAAATAGGCACGAATCAATAAATTTTAAGAATAAACAGAGGAGATAAAGCATTTTTTGCGTATTTATAAGTAGAGAATGGGAGGAGGGATAACATGTCGTTTCCCGAAAGCTTTATGCAGGAACTAAAGCTGAGAAATGATATTTCCGACGTTGTTTCGTCGTATGTCAGTCTGAAACGCGCAGGCAGGAATATGGTCGGACTTTGTCCGTTTCACGGAGAAAAAACTCCTTCCTTTACTGTTTATCCCGAAAGCGGTTCGTTCTTTTGCTTTGGCTGTGAAACAGGCGGCGATGTAATCACCTTTATTATGAAGCAGGAAAACCTTGATTACGCCGAGGCGGTACGTTTTTTGGCGCAGAGAGTCGGACTTGATGTGCCTGAGGGGGGCTTTGACGACAGCATGAGCCGCCTGAGAATGAGAGTATACGAGGCTAACCGCGAGGCTGCCAGATATTTTTATTCCGCGCTTTATTCCCCGGGCGGCAGAGCAGGACTTGATTATTTTTACTCACGCGCCCTTTCGGACAGGACAATTCGGCATTTCGGCTTGGGCTATGCCGACGATAACTGGACTTCGCTGTGCAGCCACCTCAAATCAAAGGATTTTTCCGAAAGCGAGCTTGTTGCAGCTAATCTTGCCGTCAGGCGCAGGGACGGAAATGGGATTTATGATCGCTTTACAAGCAGAGTTATGTTTCCGATAATTGATTTGCGCGGAAATGTTATAGCTTTCGGCGGACGTATTTTGACTGACGAAAAGCCCAAGTACCTCAACACCTCAGACACTCCGGTGTTTAAAAAAAGCGCGAACCTTTTTTCGCTTAACAACGCCAAAAACTCCGGAACGCGCACGCTGATTCTCTGTGAGGGCTACATGGATGTAATCGCTGTTTGCCAGGCAGGGATACCAAACGCTGTGGCAACTCTGGGAACCGCGCTGACCGCAGAGCAGGCGATGCTTATGAAGCGTTACTCCGACGAGGTGATTTTGTGCTACGATTCCGACGAGGCAGGGCAGAGAGCAACCTCGCGCGCTATTCCTATCTTAAGAAATGCAGGGCTTAACGTTCGTGTCCTGACGATTCCGAACGGAAAAGATCCCGACGAATTTATTCGTTCGAGAGAAGCGGACGGTCCGGCGGCATTCAGGGCACTGCTCGAAAAAAGCGGAAATGATGTTGAATACCGCCTGCAAAAGCTAAAACAGAACTACAATACCGATTTGCCGGAGGGCAGGGTCGGGTATCTGGAAGAGGCTTCAAAAATCCTTGCGGCGATTGACAGTCCGATTGAACGCGATATCTATGCTTCAAGGTTGTGCAAGGAGTTTGAGCTTGACAAAGGAGCCTTTGCCAAGCAGCTTGAAAAGCTTGACAAATCAAGGTTCAGAGAAAACAGAAAGCAGGAAAACCGCAAGCTTCAAAATGAGATAAGCGGACGAAACGATAAAATAAATTCAGATCACTACAAAAAACCGCGCAGTTCTTCTGCCGAAGAAGCGTTGGTGATTTATCTTATAAACAATCCGGATTCTTGTTCGGAGATTCAGCGGGAAATAAAACCGGAGCAGTTCAAAAATTCTCTCATGCGCAGGTTTTATGAATATTTTTCAGAGCGAATTCAAAACGGTCTGGACCCGACAACAAGCATAGCGGGTGACTTTTCTTCGGACGAGGTTTCAAAGCTGTATCAGCTCCAATCGAGAATGTCATCGGTTGCGGCAACAGAAAGCTCTATGAGAGAATACATAAAGGTTATCAACGAGGAAAGCCGCAGATTGTCAAAGGACGAAATCGCTACCATGTCGCCCGAGGCACTGAGCGACTACCTCAAAACAATAAGAATGAACAGGCAATAGTCAGAAAGGAATTTCAAAATGGCAACACAGGACAAAAAGGCAGTTATCAGAGAGCTGATTGAGCTTGGCAAGCAGAAGGGCTCGCTTACAAACCAGGATATACTTGACGCGATTGGCGAGCTTGATTTTGACCCTGAAAAGCTGGAAAAGCTGTACGATACGATCGAGGCTCAGGGCATTGAGATTGTTGAAGATATGGGAGATATCAAAATCGACGATCTTGAACTTGATTTTGTTGAAAACAAAGACGCCGACGGTGTGCCGATTGCTGCGGATACGGGTCTTACGATCGACGATCCGGTCAAGGTGTATCTAAAGGAAATCGGACGTGTTCCTTTGCTCAGCTCAGAAGAAGAAATTGAGCTTGCCATAAGAATTTCCGACGGAGACGTTGCCGCGAAACAAAGACTTTCCGAGGCAAACCTCAGGCTTGTTGTCAGCATTGCCAAGCGTTATTTGGGAAGAGGTATGCAGTTTTTGGATTTGATTCAGGAGGGCAACCTCGGACTTATAAAGGCGGTCGAAAAATTTGACTATACCAAGGGCTTCAAGTTTTCGACCTATGCAACCTGGTGGATACGTCAGGCAATCACAAGAGCGATAGCAGACCAGGCGCGTACGATCAGAATCCCTGTTCATATGGTAGAGACAATCAACAAGGTGAAAAAGGTTCAAAGTCAGCTTCTTCACCAAAACGGCCATGAGCCGTCTCCCGATGAAATCGCAGAGGAAATTGATATGCCGGTTGACAAGGTCAGAGAAATCATGCGCGTCGCTCAGGAGCCTGTGTCGCTTGAGACCCCGATCGGCGAGGAAGAGGACAGCCACCTCGGAGATTTTATCCCCGACAACGACGCTCCGGCTCCGGCTGACGCGGCTTCTCATACAATGCTCAGAGAGCAGCTTTCAGATGTGCTCTCAACCCTCACTCCGCGTGAGGCAAAGGTGCTCAGGCTCCGCTTCGGGCTTGAGGACGGCAGAAGCAGAACGCTTGAGGAGGTCGGCAAGGAGTTTAACGTAACCAGAGAGCGTATCCGCCAGATCGAGGCAAAGGCTCTGCGCAAGCTCCGCCACCCGTCAAGAAGCAGAAAACTTAAGGATTATTTGGATTATTAAGCTATGGTTGATTTTGAAGAATGTGCTCAAATGCTCGACGAGATTGCCGACGATATGCCATATGAGCTGTACAGAGAGCTCAACGGCGGCATATCGCTGCTTCCGCAGGCAAAGCTGCACCCTCAGTCGCTGAACAACGATTTGTTCATACTCGGAGAATACATACGAAATTCGCTCGGCAACGCGATTGTGCTGTATTACGGCTCGATCGCAAGGGTCTACGGCGGATTGAGCCGCGAGGCGTTGTACAAGCAGCTCGTCAGGATCCTGCACCATGAGGTGCGACACCACAACGAGTACCTCGCCGGTTGCGACGACCTCGAATTCTGGGACGACGAGCAGATAACAAATTATTTGAAAACTCATCAAAAGGATGATTAGCTGTAATGGGACTGCTGTGTTTTGCGGCAGTCCTTTACAAATTTGAGCTGGTTTCAAAGCGTTTTCTCAGGGCTTTGAGTGCCTTTGTTTCAATTCGGCTGACGTACGAGCGCGAGATCCCGAGCAATGCTGCGACATCCTTTTGGGTCATCGGCTTTTTGCCGTTCAGACCGTAGCGCAAAACAATAATGCGCTTTTCGCGTTCGCCAAGCTCTTCGGTGATGAATTGACCGAGCTTGCGGCTGTTAAGCTTTTTGTCGAGATCGTCCAAAATATTGTCGTCAACTGCCATTATATCGAGCAGGGTGAGCGGATTTCCGTCCTTGTCGGTGTCTATTGCTTCATTAAGCGAAATATCCTGCGCCCTTTTCTTTGCGCTGCGAAAGTGCATGAGGATCTCATTCTCTATGCAGCGGCTTGCGTAGGAGCTTAGACGGATTTTTTTGTCGGGATCATAGGTATTGATTGCCTTGATAAGACCGATTGTTCCGATAGATACCAGATCATCCTGATCGCTTTGCGCACCGTAATACTTTTAAGCCGCAGATTGTGTTCAACAAGCTTGTTTCGCGCGGCATTGTCGCCGGCTTTCATGCGTTCAAGACAATCTCTTTCCTCTTTTTCGGAAAGCGGCTTAGGAAAAGATCCGCTTCCGCAGACATGAAGTATAAAAAAGCAGACGTATTGTCCGAGCATAGCAAAAATATCAAGCATAAAAATCACCCCGACCTATGTTTATTCCGCGGTCGGGGCATTTTTGCATGTACATTCAAAAAACTTGCCAATATACAGTTTTTGAATTATAATATAGTCATAACAAATATAGGAGAATGGTTATGAAAAAGTTTATTTCTTGGAATGTGAACGGACTTCGCGCGTGTGTAACAAAGGGATTTTTGGATTTTTTTCATGAGATAGACGCGGACGCGGTTTGTTTGCAGGAAACAAAGCTGCAGGAGGGTCAGATCGACCTCGATTTGGAGGGATACTATCAGTACTGGAATTACGCCGAAAAAAAGGGCTATTCCGGAACGGCGATTTTTTGCAGACAGGAGCCGCTTTCCGTCAGCTACGGAATAGGAATCGAGGAGCACGACAAAGAGGGCAGGGTAATTGCCGCGGAATTTGAGGATTATTACCTTGTCACCTGCTACACTCCGAATTCTCAAAACGAGCTGAAACGACTTGACTACCGCATGGAATGGGAAGACGCTTTTTTAGCTTATCTAAAAAAACTTGAAGAAAATAAGCCGGTTATCCTCTGCGGAGATCTTAATGTTGCTCATAAGGAAATCGATCTCAAAAACCCAAAAACGAACAGAAAGAACGCGGGCTTTACCGACGAGGAAAGGGGCAAGATGACTGCGCTTCTTGACAATGGCTTTGTTGATACTTACCGCTTTTTTAACCCTGACAAGGAAGGCATATATTCATGGTGGTCTTACCGCTTTAGGGCGCGCGAAAAGAACGCGGGCTGGCGTATCGACTATTTTATTACATCACAGGCGCTCCGGGAAAGACTGGTCAGCGCGGATATACTGACAGATGTCATGGGGTCTGATCATTGTCCGGTTGAGTTGGTTATTGAATAGTAATCATAAAAAGTACAGGCAATATCGTGCGCAAAGCACCGGTATTGCCTGTAAGTTTATGTGGTTGTTATTGTTGTGGTTTTGGTAGCTTTGATTTTGCTTATCGGCTTGAAATCAGAGAAATTGTTCATTGCGCATTTGATAAAGCGCATAAGACTGCTGATAATAAGCAGACGGGTTTTGCCGCTCATGCTTTTTATTGAACGCAGCATCGGCATCGCGTCCTTGGAGAGGTGAGATACAATCTCGTTAAAGGTTTGGTCCTCGGTGCTTTTCAGCAGCGAGAAGATACCCTCAACCAGCTCGCGCCTGTCCTCAATGCTCATTTTGGTGACAAATTCCGAAAATGTATGTTCAAAGAACGCGCTGGTTGAGGTCAGCGACTGTAGGGTTACCAGGCGGCTGTTTTCAACCTCCCAGGAATATATGTCGTGCTGAAAAAATCCCTTTTGGTTGCTTTTTATGATTATAAAATCTTCCTGATGCTCGAACATCATTCCGAAAATTGAGGATTGCGGCACAAGCGTCCGTATTTTGTTTCTTATATCCAACATTCCTTCGGAATTCCAAACTTTTTTTTCAAAGCCCGGACCGTCAAGATTATAAATAAGCTCTATCCTTTCCTGAGTTTTGCTTCCGCAAAATGCTCCTGCAAAAATCGCCAGGTTTCCGCCTTTTGAATGACCGCCGAGAATAAAGCTTCCGTCAAAATGCTGCGCAGCTTTTTTAAAGTAATCTGCTGCTTTGATTTGGGACGGAACAGGAGACATGCAGTACATATTAAAGTCCTCTTGCCATCCGGTAACGGTATTGTCTGTTCCCCTAAACGAGACAAATCGCTTTGAATTGTCAATGTCAAAAATAAGTGCGGCAAACTGCATTTCGAGCCTGTCAACAACCATATTGCAAAAGCCGCACAGCTTTATCTGTGAAAAGCGCGCGGATTTTGAGGTAGCTCTCAACAAATCAAGATCGCCCTTCCAAAGCTCCCTGCCGTTGTTTTGCTCGCAGGAAAAGTAAAGGTTGGCGGCTTCTCTGAGCGTTATTGTTTCTTCAAAGCTTTCCTTAACGATATGGTCGAAGGGCAGATAAGACAACCGCGAGAGTATCACAGCGTCAACATCGTTGAAGCTGTCCTGTTCAATCGTCAAATCTCCTCGCCAGCTAAGATAATCAAATATATTCGCCATAGTTAAGCACCTTCATCAATGTCGCCATACTCGGCTTTTTTGATTTTGTCAATTTCTTCCATGGCGGAAGAGGTGTTTCTGCCTTTTGTAAGATAAGAAAAAGGAGCGCTGACAACAATTGAAGCGTAGTAGGTACAAAGTCTCCACAAAAGAATCGCAGGTTTGATTTTGTTTACCGCGCCGATTATGAAAAACTGACCGAAATACATCGAGAAAGCAAGCTCTGCGCCGCCGGACGCACCTGGAAGCGGAACAAGGTTTGAGGTGAAAAGTACAAAGGACTGGATACAGATAAAATCAAAAATGTTTCCGGGAACGCCGCCCGCGTTAATTGTTATCTGGCGCATATCAAGCGAAAGGTAGATGAAATACGGCACAGCAAGTATCGAAAGGACCTGGATTATTACCAAAAGATAAATCTGGATCAGCTTCTTTTTGTTTGCCATCAAATCCTTGCTCGATTGCTGGAAAATTTTGATTTCACGTTTTAGCCTGCGAATTTTGTGCTCCGGCTCTTTGACAAATTTGAGCTTCTTCATTATCCAGTAGATTCCTCTGACAAGCTTGTTGCTGACATTTTTTGAGAAAGAAATAATCAAAAAAAGCCCCGTTACGGCAAGCTGGACCGTAAATCCCAGAATAATAAAAGCGGTTGACCAAAAATTGGTAAACGCACTGCTAAAGTAGTTAAACTTAATGATAACAGCCAGTACACTGAACACAGTGGTAACGATTTGGTAAACAATAAACTTTTGAGTCAAACAAGCTGAGCCAAAGCCTATTCGTATATTTTTCTTTGACAGAAGAAAAAGCTGCATTGGCTGTCCACCGGTGTTTGACGGTGTTACCGCGCCGAAAAATACGCCTACAAGCGAGACCTTGAGCGCGTCTATGAATCGAAAGTCCTTGTATTCGGACCGTATATATACAAGCGTGACAAACGAATCAATAACTACATTTAATTCATATACAAGCGCGGCGATGATCACCCAAAAAATGCTGAAGCTGCCGCGTTTGGACAAAAGGTCGATCACTCCGTCCTCGGATACAAAGAAGTATATCAAAAGATATACGGAAAGCGCGATAACGATAATATTAAAAATCACTATGCCGTTAATTCGGAACTTTTTCTTTTTTTTCTGTTCCATAACCATCTTCTCCTATAGGATATATATATACATAATAATATTAAGCTTTTTTTTGCTAAAATGCAACCAACAAAATTGTAATAAAATAAATACCGATGTCGGCGCGATTTGCTTGTATTTGCGGCAACCTTATGATAAAATAAAACCATAACATGTTAAGGAGAATAAAATGGGATTTTTCGACATTGTTAATATTCGCGGATTGATTTTTGCCGTGCTTTTGGCGTTGCCGCACGCGCTCTATATCCGCAGCGGATTTTACCATAAGCCGGTATACGAAAACCGTGCGATGGTTTATATAAGCAGAATCGGCAGATTTTTCAGCTTTTTTTTGATGTCGGTAAACGTTGGGGTGCTCGAAAGGGGCTTTACCTCGGCGCTTATGGAAAGCTTTTGGTTTTGGTTTTGTACGGCGGCGATCGCTGTTTATCTTGCGCTGTGGATAGTTTTTCTGAAAAAAAGCAATCGAATCACCGCCTCTCTTATTGCCGCGGTAATGTCGCTGGTTATAATTGTCAGCGGAATCTTGCAGGTGAAAACGCTGCTAATGACTGCAGGAATCGTTTTGGCAATCGGTGAGGGCTATATTATCAAATCATATTTTAAGAGGTAAAAATGAACGTTATTATGCTTTTAAAGCCCAAGGAGACAGTAAAATATATCTATGAGGACAGTACTCTGCGACAGGGGCTTGAAAAAATGCGCGCGCATTCCTACACCGCGCTTCCGGTAATCAACAAAGAAGGAAAATACATAGGCACTGTCAGCGAAGGCGATTTTCTTTACTATATACTTGACAAGCAGAGTAATAACATGCGCGCCAACGAGAAGTACAAAATCTCCGACATCCTGCGCCCGGACTTTAACCCGGCGGTAAAAATCAACGTCAGCATGGACGAGGTGCTCAATCGCGCGCTGAATCAGAACTTTGTGCCGGTTACTGATGATTTTGATACATTTATCGGAATCGTGACAAGACAGGATATTATCAAGTATTTTATGAACAAATAGTTTTTTTAGTGTGAAGTTTGGAGCTTCGGTCGGGTAGAAACGTTTTGTAAAAAAATCCGTCGTTCCCGATTGTATTAATATGGATATAATCCTTTTTTTGTACAATGTGAACCCTATTATTAACGTGGTCAAAATATTGTGTTTTATTGATAATATTGGCTGCCGGTGGTATAATAAATACAAACGCGAATTAAAATACGGAAGGGAGAGACCCAAAATGAAATATCACAAGCTGGTTGAAAACGCCAAAAAACCCTCGGGCTTTTGGGGCAAGCTAATGATCCGCTCGATGAACAAGGGGCACGGCGAGCTGACCGACTGGGCGTTGTGTCATGTTGCAGTTCAGCCGGACAACATTATTCTTGACGTCGGCTGCGGCGGCGGAAAAACCGTTGATAAGCTGTGCAAAAGAATCAGCAACGGAAAGGTGTACGGAGTTGATTATTCCGAGCTTTGCGTAAAAAAATCCGAGTCTCTCAATCACAAAAACGTGATTTGCGGCAAGGCGCATATTTTGCAGGCAAGCGTTTCAGAGCTGCCCTTTGAGGATAACAAATTTAACCTTGTCACCGCGATAGAAACCTATTATTTCTGGCCCGACAAGCCGAAAGATTTAAAGGAGATTTTCAGAACTCTCACTCCGGGCGGAAGGCTGATGCTGGCTTTTGAGATGGTCAGTGACGCTAAAAATCCCGACAAATGGAAAAGCGTTGAGGACAGACTGGGAATCAAAGCGGTTGATTCCGAAGAACTGGAAAAAGAACTTTCGTCTGCCGGATTTACCGATATTAAGCTTTTTTCAAACGGAGAAAAGGATTGGCTGTGCGCGGTTGCGCAAAAGGAGTAGAATGATGAAAGCGTTGATTACGGGCGCAAGCTCGGGAATAGGCAGAGAAATCGCGAGATATCTTGCTTCAAAGGGATATGATCTTATTGTTGTTGCACGAAGCACAGACAAACTCAACGCGCTTAAGAACGAGCTGAGCTCGGTTGATGTGAGAGTGATTTCTGTAGATTTGTCACGTGAGCAGGACGCGGTTGATTTGTACGAGCATGTACGCGAAGAAAAAATTGATTTTCTTGTAAACAACGCCGGTTTCGGAGCATACGGAAGCTTTTTGGATGTTCCGCTCGAAAAGGAGCTTGAACTAATTCATACCAATGTGTGCGCGGTGCATATACTGACAAAGTTATTTTTGCGCGATATGGCAAAGCGCGACAGCGGCGTTATTCTTAACGTCGGCTCTGCGGCGGGTTTTTTGGCAGGACCAAAGCTTTCGTCATACTATGCATCTAAGAATTATGTTGTGCGGCTTACCGAGGCTATTTACGAGGAACTCAGGCGAGAGGGAAGCAGGGTAAAAATATCCGTGCTTTGCCCCGGCCCGGTTCAGACAAATTTTGATAATGTCGCAAATGTGAAATTCAGCATGAAAGGGCTTACTCCGGATTATGTTGCCAAATACGCGGTAGATCAAACGCTCAAAGGCAAGATGGTGATCACGCCCGGCTTTTCAATGAAGGCTGTCAAATTTTTTGAACGCTTTGTCAGCGAAAAAACTCTGACTAAAATTTCATACAACTCGCAAAACCGAAAGGGCGAAAGATAAGGAAACGTGCTTTATGGTAGCCTTTATAAAAAAGTATTACAGGATTTTATCTCCGTTCATTAAAAAGATAAGTCGCGACAATGTTTTTGCGATAGCCGGACAGTCTGCTTTTTTTCTGCTTCTCTCGTCTGTGCCGTTTATGATGTTTATGGTTTCGATTCTGCAAAATCTTCATATTCCGTATGAAATAGTTGAAAAAGCGTTGGGACAAGTCTTTACGGGCTCTGTAATAGGTGAGATCAATGTTTTTTTTAGCGACGCGTACAAAAACGCCGTGGGAATTTCTATTGTCACTATTATTGTAACCCTTTGGTCGGCGGCAAAGGGGATTCATGCTGTTACAAACGGCATGAACAGGGTTTGCGGTACATACGAAAACAGAAACTGGCTGTATCTCAGAATTCGGGCAATGTTGTATACAGCTTTGACGCTGATCATCATAATCGCAACGCTTTTGCTGGTTGTTCTTGGTTCCACTATAAAAAGCTGGATTTCACCGTATCTGAATTATTTGCCGAAAATAATTGAAAACATTCTGGATTTGCGGTATTTTATTGTTTTTGGATATTTGACATTGCTTTTTGCTCTTGCCTACAGGAATCTTCCGAACACAAGCAAGGAGGAACGAAAAAAATACAGCTTTATGTACCAGCTTCCGGGCGCGTTGCTCTGCGCGGCTTCCTGGATGGTGCTTTCGCTCGGTATTTCAATTTATGTAGACGATTTTAACGGGTTCTCCATTTACGGAGGCTTAACAAAAATTGCAATAATCATGGTCTGGCTTTATTTTTGCATGGTTTGTTTAATGCTGGGCGCGGAATTGAATTATTTTTATCATGACAAAATAAAGGCGGTTTTTTTGAAACACAGATTCAAAAAACGCGAAAATAAAAAAATTAAAAAAGAAAACAACTGACAATAAAAAGGGAAACTCTAATAATGCCCATAAATTGCCCATAAATATTTACCTCCGTTTCGGTGATAATAATTATATATCCCGAAACGGAGGTTTTATTGTGAGAAAAAAGCTATATTCATTGTGTACGGCTTTCGCGGTGTTTTGTTCGGTGTTTTTCGGAGGCGCGATCCCTGTGAGAGCGTTTGACGCCGAATATTTTGACGGAGATGGAATGGAGCTTGGCTACAGCATTATCAACGGATATTCAAAGCTGAGCGTGCGCGAAGGGCTGTGCTCGTTTGAAAGATCTGCGGTGTACTGCGGACTTGACATTACAAATCCCTATATTCTAAGCCTTGGGCTGATGTATTATTTTACACACGGAGCAGATTTGGACAAAGCCATGTCTGACAACGATTACGCGCTGGAGCTTGTTGAGGGGCTTGACGGCTTTGTAAAAAATATGGGTGTGAATAATCAGCGCGCTGCTGAGCTGAAAAAGGAGCTTTCGGAATCGGGAGCGAAAGTTATTCGTTCGTTTGATTCAGCCGGCCTGTTCATAATCAGCTCGCCGCCCGAATATGCAAAAAGCCTGATTGAAAACAAAAATGTTGATTTTGTGATGTGCGACGGCAAAATACCGCCGAGCATGAAGGACCTGAACATGGACGGCAAATCCGACAAAGATGACGCACCGTATATACAGAGCTTTCTTGCGGAAGGACTTGACGATGATGACGATGATATTGAGGAATATTACAAATTCGCCTGTGACATCAACGGCGACAAGGAGCTTGATATTTTTGACGCTGAGGAGCTTTTGAAAAAAGACCGATAAATTGCTGTGCTATACCGCCTTTGCATATTGCAGGGTGGTATTCTTTTTATGGCAATACCGCATAATTCTGGTGCGCGGATTGCGTAGTCAGATTTTTCGTCAGAATGTACAAATAATCAGTGTGCATACTGATTTTTGGGCAGTC
>CAJODI010000033.1 GCA_905233145.1 uncultured Ruminococcus sp.
CGACGTATTGATAACACGCGGACTTGAAAAAGCGTTTGGTGAAAAGCTGCTTTTCAGAGACGTGAACATACATATCAGAAAAAGCGAGCGTGTATTTATTCTTGGCGCGAACGGCTGCGGAAAGACCACTCTGTTTAAAATCCTGACGAACAAATGCCCTCCCGACCGCGGAAGCTGGGATTTTGGAGCAAATGTTGACGTGGGGTATTTTGATCAGATGCAGCAAAACCTTGATATGACCAAAACCGCGATCGACGAGGTGTGGGACAGCTTTCCGAATCTGTCTGAAACGGAGGTCCGTTCTTCGCTCGCGAGGTTTTTGTTCAGGGGAGAGGATGTTTTTAAACCTCTTTCAAAAATGAGCGGCGGCGAAAGAGCCAGGATCTCTCTGTTAAAGCTCATGCTTAAGGGCAGTAACTTTTTGCTTCTTGATGAACCGACAAATCACCTTGACGCTTCGTCGCGCGAGGAGCTTGAAAAAACGCTCGGCGAATACAGCGGCACAATGCTGATCATCAGCCACGACCGTTATTTTATAAACAAGCTTGCCGACAGAATACTTGTTCTGTCAAAAGACGGCGTTAAGGAATATCTCGGCAACTATGACTACTATCTTGAAAGAACCAAGGCGGATTCTCAAACGCAGGAATCGCAGGCTGAATCAAAAAAAGAAAAACCCAAAAATGAATATTTTTTGAAAAAGCAGCAGCAAAGCGAAGAAAGAAAACGACAATCCCGTCTTAAAAAGGCTGAGGAAGAAATCGAAAGGCTTGACGCGGAAATTGCAAGGATACAGGAGCTTTTGAGCAGTGATGAAGCGGCAAGCGATTATGAAAAGCTTATTGAGCTGACGAATCAGTTTGAGCGATTGCAGACCGAGCAGGAGGAACAATATATTATTTGGGAAGAACTCTCAGATTGACACAAGCCGCGAAAGCGGCATATATCCGCCCGTGGCGCAGCTGGATAACGCAACGGATTCCGATTCCGGAGAACGGGGGTTCAAATCCCTTCGGGCGGACCAGTTTATTGAAATCTGTCGATAATTGTCGGCAGATTTCTTCATTTACAGTGTTTTGTATAAGAAAACTACTATATGATTCGGTGATAAATTTTGATAGTTATAAGGCGACGAAGATACTTTTGTACCGAAAAGATTTTTTCTACGCTTTTTTCTATATACAAAACCGTATGTTAGGGAATATAATAATAACAGTGACATTTTTCTGTTTATACGCGGAATTATTAAGGCGACATCGAACAATTCACGGCGCACGCCTTGCTTGAATATTATTCCGCCAGACTGCCCAAGTATCAGCACCCATACGTCAGTATGCGTGCTGATTATTTGTACACTCTGCCGAAAAATCTTACTGCGCAATCCGCGCACCTGAATTATGCGGTATTGCCTATAAGTTTTATTTATGATTTCTTGTTTTACTATCTTGCGCTGATTTTGATTGAATCGTGCCACAATTTTTAACATGGAAAGTCAAGCAGAGTTGATTGACAGCCCTCTTGATAATGTTATAATATTTTTAGATAGATTAGATATATAAGTATATAATACAATAATATTTTGTTACGAATATTTTGGAAATAGTCTGTTATTTTACATTACATATGGGGTGTGTATAATGAATAATGAGTTAAGGCAGCTCAGGCTGACGTCTAAAATGACGCAGGAAGAGCTTGCCGAAAAAATGAATGTCTCCAGGCAGACCGTTGCTAAATGGGAGGCGGGCGACAGTATACCGGATATCGCAAAGTGCAGCGTGCTCGCAAGCATCTTTAATCTTTATTTGGACGATATCGCAGATATGTTTATAAAGCGCGATGATGATAGGTCTATGCATCCGAAAAATCAGTATTTTCTCGGAATAAGTAAAATCGAAAATCGCACTGTTGTTCTGCCGGAGAACGCTATGGAGATGTATGGGTTTAAGGAAGGCGATGTTATTTTGATTCTGGGTAATTCCTCTCAGGGAATCAGCCTTGTAAGCAAGAAAAACCTTTCTGATTATGAGGAACACAAGCTTCTTGATAATTCTTTGGAAGAATAATTATTCTCTTTCCGATTAGATCCCAAAACAACAGGATTGGGCTGCCGCACTAAGCCCTAAACAATGACCGGGTAACCCGAAAGGGGTTGCCCGGTCATTTAAAAATTAGTGAATAGTGAATAATGAATAACGAATAATCAACCGGAAACGCCGTAAAGGTTTCCTTTGCTATAAACTATTCACTATTTTTTGCGATTCTGTGAATCAGCGTTTTTCCTGTTGTAATAAAAGCCTGCATTGTATTCCGTTTCTGATAACGGCTCCGTTATTGCATTTATAAGGAATATCTTTTTCGTAACGGAACCCAAGCTTGTTCATTACATTTCCTGATCTTGGGTTTTCCGCCGCATATCTGCCGATGATTTCGGAAATGTGCAGATCGTTGACCGCAAACGCGATCACCTTTTGCATTGCTTCCGTTGCGTAACCGTTTTCCCAATACTTTTTGCCGAAATTATAGGCAATCTCCCAATCCTCGATTTCCCGTTCAAAATAAATAAGCACAGTTCCGATCAGCCTGCTTTCGTTTTTCAACACAACGGCAAATCTGTACCAGTCATTTTTTTCAATTTGACTTGTTTCAAAAAACAGCCATTCTTCAGTTTCTTTTATATTTTCGTGACAGCTCCAGAACATATATTTCGCAACTTCGGGATCGTTGCTCCAGCACTCAAATACGTCCTTTGCGTCATTCATACTAAAGGGTCGCAGTAATAATCTTTCCGTTTCCAATATAGGAGTATTCATTTCAACACCTTATCTATCGGCTGTGTTTCTTTTTTTTAATGAATGGGCAACTAACTATGAATTTTTAGAGTTGCCATTAAGTCTTTTCTATATATTAACATTGAAATTAATATTACAACACATGAAAAGCATATCATAAACAATGAGTCAAAATTTTTGTTTACTTTAAAAAGATTCAATTCTGCTGCATATAGTGTTCCATTCATAATTGCATGAAGCAATACGCTTAAAATCAAATATGATATTTTCTTTTTTATAATAGAATTATAATCTATCAGAGTTAATCCCATTAATGCTCCAAATCCAATAACTCTTGAAAAAATAGCAATCAATAAATTTGAAATATTATTGTGCATCATCAAAATCGTCACAATATCAAATATCGTATGTAAACTACTTCGTCCTAATCCGAAGAAAATTGGTATTTTTATTGAGCTTTCATTTTTAAATATTGTCCTGAATACAAAATAATATCCACATTCTTCAGATAACCCTTGAATTAGTCCGACAATGATACATAATAAAAGAGAGTGTGTTTCAAAAAACTCTTTAATAGGCGATTCAACCAGCACTAACAATGCTTGAATTGGTTGTGGCAATAGTAAGCCAAAAATAATTAAGCTTAATGCCCCGATAAAAAATATTTTATGTTTTTTCATAATAATAGCTCCAACAAATTACTATAGGTAATTATAAAGCTTGACGATACGGGCGGCAAAATGCAGAGATTTATCAAGCGAAGGATTATTTATAGCGTTCATCGTTTCCTTTTTAATGAATAAAGAATAGTGAATAAAGAATAACGAATAATACAGAAACGCCCCCTAAGGGTTCATCTATTATAAATATTATAAATTATTCATTATTCTTTATTCACTATTCGTTGAGCCGGGGCGTCAGCTCCGGCGTTTCTGGCTGGGATGAGCAAAAAGATGATTCTTCAAAAATCTTTGTCCGGAACTGAACTTGCGTCAATTCTTTTTATCCTTTGCAGTTTTCAAGGACGATATCAGAATCCGTTTTATTTCCAAACAGTCATCTATCAACGACTGCGCTTGCTTGTCATCAATAAAGCCGGACAGATTTAACAGCCTTAACCAATACTCTGTTTCAGCCGTTTCTTTGAGCGATATTTGCAGTTTTGCTATAAAATCAGCCTGACTCACACCGTAAACCGCTTCGTTGGCGTTTGCGCCGATAGAGGTTCCGCTGCGAATGATTTGCCTTGAAATGATGGTTTCTTTCTTTTCTTTTGACAGAAATTGATATAGCTTAACGATACGGGCGGCAAAATGCAGAGATTTATCAAGCGAAGGATTATTTATAGCGTTCATCGTTTCCTTTTTAATGAATAAAGAATAGTGAATAATGAATAACGAATAATACAGAAACGCCCCCTAAGGGTTCATCTATTATAAATTATTCATTATTCATTATTCACTATTCATTGAGCTTCACGTCAGTGAAGCGTTTCTGGCTGGGCCGGCGGGATTCGAACCCACGGATGACGGAGTCAAAGTCCGTTGCCTTACCGCTTGGCGACGGCCCATTGTTTTCGGCAATGCTTTGATGATAGTGCTGATCATCATATCGGAAGGCAGTGCCGGAAGAAAGAAACACATTTGACGCGGAAGATTTTTTAAAAAATTAGCCGCACGCAAAGCTGTGCGGCTAATGGTGACCCATCGGAGATTCGAACTCCGGACACCTTGATTAAAAGTCAAGTGCTCTGCCAACTGAGCTAATGAGTCAAGTGGGGTGGAATGACGGATTCGAACCGTCGGTCTCCAGTGCCACAAACTGGCGCGTTAACCAACTACGCTAATCCCACCATATTTGCGCCGGACACGCCGACGCCTGGCGCGCCAAAAGGGACTCGAACCCCTGACCTACTGCTTAGAAGGCAGTTGCTCTATCCAGCTGAGCTATTGGCGCATTTTGACATGTGTACGTAACAAGTCAGCCTATATATTATATATTTATTATGAGCGTTTGTCAAGGGCTTTTCGGATTTTTCTGAACAGTTTTTCCAAAAACTCCAAAATATTTGCTTTTTAGCTTGCGGAAGGTTTATCTGCGCTCAAAAAGATGACGGTATTTTTGTGACAGAACGCTGTTTTTGTAGTTTTTGTCGTTTGTGACCTCTTTGATCGGCTTTACAAAGTCGGGGAGAGTGAAGCCTTGCTCCTCGCTGAGAAGCTCCAGCTCCAAAATCGCGCGGTCTGTCCAAAACGGAAATACATCGAGCTCAAAGTATTGGCTGCCGCTCACAAAGCAGTACCTGTCCTTGGCTATTATGCCGAACATGCCGTTTCTTTCGGAAATAAGGCTGTCATACTCTTCGCGCGGGATTTCCTCTTCAATTTCAATCCGGCTCATCTCGTTGAGCTTCTTTTTTACGGTTTTGATGTAAACAGCCTGTTCGCCGCTTCCGCGCTTGCGGATTCGGAATTTTCCCTCGGTTTTTGTCAGAAAATACGCCTGCTCGATCGTGACCCTTCTGCACGCTTCCATACCCTCGAGAGCTGACAGCTCGGGCATTTCTATCAAAAACTTGCGCTCGATTTCGATTGGCTCCGGATCGCCGACAACGCCCATGACCTCGTTAAAAAGCCTTTTGAGCTTGCCGTCAAAGTCGGTCGAGTTGTCGATTACGCGAAGGTGGGGGGTGCCTGCCCAGACCGAAAGCAGCTTTGAGTCCAGCCTGCGCGCAAGGTCGGGGGCTTCGGTGCGGATCGCTCCGTCGGCATTGTAGAATTCTTCGGCTCCCTTGGCGGCTGTTACAAGATGAAAAACCGCGTCATAGGAATTTCTCAGCTTTTCTTCGCTCTGCGAAAATTCAGCGCAGTATCGTTCAAAATCAGCGTGGTCTGTATAAGCCATGCTGTCCAAAAGTCCGCGGTCCAAAAGTATCACAGTCTTGCTGCCGGGGAGAGAGGCGGCTTTTTGTTCAAGCTCCTTTTCCCGGCTTAGCTGAATTGAAAAAAGCTCCCTGTGAAACTGATAGCTGCCGTTTTTTTGGGGCGACTTGCCCTGAGCAAAAAGCTCGGAGGCGGTTTCGGGCGCGGTGAGCACCTCTGTGCCGCGTTTTTTCAGCTCGGCTTCAACAAAGCGGATTGCCCGGGATTTGCCGCCGCAGGGTCCTCCGGTGAGGACGATTTTTATTATTCTTTTCATGATTATTTCTCCGTTTGTTACGTTATAAACGATGTGCTTTTCCGATGGCGCACACATGGGTGAGCTCCTACGGCTGTTTAAGAAAACTATTGCAATATTAATACAGTCGGGAGCAAAGGTTTTTTATAATTACTTCTATCTTCACGACCAAAACTCCAAACTCCACACTCCAAACTCCACACTAAAAAGACGTTTTTCATTCATTTTTGTTTCCGCTTTGCGGCATGAAGATTTGGCGTTGACGTCGTTGTTATATTAGTATACTATTTTGCGGATCAATAATAATTCTAAATGAGAAATTAAACTTTCTCAATGCTGACATTGACAAATACTATGGTAAAGTGCTAAAATAATATTCAAGCAAGGCGTGCGCCGTGAATTGTGCGGTGTTGCCTAAATAAATAATCTGCTGATAATGCAAGGCGTGCAACGCGGATTTTGCGGCGCTGCCTATAGCCTTTGTATAGAAAGGAAGTATATATTATGGCAAAGCAAAATATTGACTGGGCAAACATCGGCTTTGGTTATATGACCACAGGCGAGAGATTTGTTTCAAACTACAAGGACGGCAAGTGGGACGACGGGGTTATGACAACCGACGCGAGCGTTACAATCAGCGAGTGCGCCGGAGTATTGCAGTATGCTCAGACCTGCTTTGAGGGAATGAAGGCGTACGAGACCTGCAACGGCAAAATCGTTGTGTTCCGCCCCGACCTCAACGCCCAGAGAATGGAGGACAGCTGCAAGCGTCTTGAGATGCCGGTTTATCCAAAGGAAAAGTTTGTTGAGGCGGTATGCAATGTTGTAAAGGCAAACCGCGACTTTGTTCCTCCCTACGGAACCGGCGCAACGCTCTATATTCGTCCGTATATGTTCGGTTCGGGTCCGGTTATCGGAGTTAAGCCCTCGACCGAATATCAGTTCAGAATCTTTACAACTCCCGTTGGTCCGTATTTTAAGGGCGGCGCAAAGCCGATCACAATTAAGGTCAGCGATTTTGACAGAGCCGCTCCTCACGGAACCGGTCACATCAAGGCAGGACTTAACTACGCAATGAGCCTGCACGCAATTGTTACGGCGCACGCAGAGGGCTTTGACGAGAACATGTATCTTGACGCCGCTACCAGAACAAAGGTTGAGGAAACAGGCGGCGCGAACTTTCTGTTTATTACAAAGGACGGCAAGGTTGTAACGCCGAAGTCAGACAGTATTTTGCCTTCGATCACCAGACGCTCGCTGATGTATGTTGCCGAGCATTATCTGGGTCTTGAGGTTGAGCAGCGCGAGGTATATTTCGACGAGGTAAAGGACTTTGCGGAATGCGGTCTTTGCGGAACAGCTGCGGTAATTTCTCCGGTCGGCAAGATTTATGACCACGGAAACGAAATCTGCTTCCCAAGCGGTATGGAGGATATGGGTCCGGTTACCAGAAAGCTTTATGAAACCCTGACGGGTATCCAGATGGGCAAAATCGAGGCTCCGGAAGGCTGGATCAAGGAAATCAACTGAGGGGAAGATTTGTAAATTCCCTGTCAATGTCAAAATTTGGATGCGATTTCGGTCGGGCAGAAACGCGGTATGAATCGTTTCTGTCCGGCTGAATTATTTTTGATGATTTATTATTGGGGGAGCTTATGCTAAAGGAACTGACGCTGCTTGACAAAAAAGAAAAAAAGGTTGAGTATCTTGAGCTGATTTATGATTTGATTTTTGTATATATGATCGGCAAAAACAACGCGCTGCTGCACAACTTTGAAAACGGCTTTGTGGATATGTATGCGTTTTTGGCGTATGCCGTCTGCACGCTGGCTATTATACAGATTTGGAACTTTACCACGTTTTATATAAACATGTACGGTCGCAACGGAGTTAGAGATCATGTGTTTTTGTTTATTAATATGTATCTGCTGTATTTTGTCGGGCAAAGCACAAGAGCCGACTGGCAGGAGTATCAAACTCAGTATCACATAGCCTGGGGCTTGATTTTGGTGAATATAGGCGTTCAGTATTTTATTGAGCTGCGCAACCACAAGGCTGACGTTTGGAACAGGCAGTTTATTATAAGAATGGGCGCGACGCTTTTGATCGAGTCTGCGCTTGTTTTCGCGGCGGCGATTCCCAATCAGACGACGGGAGTTGTGCTTTCGTGGATGGCTATTGCTGTCGGGATCGCAATGACGGCTTTTAGCAGAAGAAAGAGCGCCGGCGGTCAGATTGATTTTATGCACCTGACCGAAAGGGCGATGCTCTTTGTGGTTTTTACCTTCGGCGAAATGATTATTGCCGTGGCGTCGTATTTTACCGGCAACGGCAGCTTTGACATCAACACGGTTTATTTTTCGCTGATGGCGTTTTTGATCGTTGTGGGGCTGTTTTTGAGCTACGGTATGTTTTACGACCATCTGATTGACCGCGAGGGCGACTATGACGGAATGCTGTATATGGCGCTGCATATTTTTATAATTTTCTTTTTGAACAACATCACCGCCTCGCTGGAATTTATGCGCGAGGAAGAGGTCGCGGTGCTTCCGAAAACTCTGTTTTTGATCGCTTCGATCGTCGGCTATTTTACGTTTTTGTTTACGCTGACAAAATACGTCAAAAGCTGCAACAAGCCGTCGCGAAAATTTATTCTTGCAATGGCAGGCGTTACGGTGGCGTTTGTTGTGCTGATGATAACGCTCAGGGAGATAATGTTTGTGAACATACTTATCACGGTGGTTTATGTGTTCATAATGCTTTTGACCCTGCTTCGCGCGCGGCGGTGCGTTGCAGGGCAAGGCGCGGCATAAAGGCGCATTGTACAATTATTTTTATTAGTGTGGAGTTTGGAGTGTGGAGTGTGGAGTTGTTGTCGTGAAGATAGAATTTAGCTATGATATATGTTTGTTCCCGACTGTATTTATATTTATTCAGCATAATTTTTACATACCGTAGGGGCGCACCCGCGTGTGCGCCCTACCTATGAGCCAACGTTTGTTCCGAGGGCGCACACATGGGTGCGCCCCTACGGTTAATGGCAAAATAATTTTATTTTAATAATAATACAGTCGGGAACTAACGTATTTTTTGAATCAATTTTATATTCCCAACCAAAATTGTCAATTGTCCATTGAATCAAAGTCGGGAACAAACGTATTTTTTAAATAAAATGTTTCTTCCCGTATTATGAATGTTGTCTTAATGGCGCATTGTACAAATCAAATGCAGTTGATTTGTGCATTGCATACAAAAATGCTGTTTTGAGATATAATTTCTTGCCTGTTTTAGCTCTTTGTGGTAAAATACTTTTGTTGTTTTTTGTCGAATTTGAAAAGCAAATATTTTAGGAAAAAATGGGGAGAAATTGAAAATGAAAAAAATTCTGACAAAATTGATTTTTGTCGCTTTTATTGCGGTGTTCATAATTTGCTGCTTTGTTCAGGCTCCGATCACTCAGGCGAGCGGATCGCTTTGGTCGCTTTTGCCGCCGATCGTCGCAATCGGTCTGGCTCTTATTACCAAGGAGGTTTATTCGTCCTTGTTTATCGGAATCGTGACCGGCGGCATTCTTCACGCTGTTTCGGCAGGCTCTGGCTTTACCGGATTCTTTACCACTGTTGTCAGCGACGGCTTTATCTCGAATATTGCCGATCCGTACAACGTTGGTATTTTGATTTTCCTTGTCATTTTGGGCGCGATCGTTGTGCTCATGAACAAAGCCGGCGGCAGCCGCGCCTATGGCGACTGGGCTGTTAAGCATATCAAAAAACGCTCAAGCGCGAGCTTGGCTGCGTTTTTGCTCGGCGTTTTGATTTTTGTTGACGACTATTTTAACTGTCTTACCGTTGGCTCGGTTATGCGACCGGTTACCGACAAGCACAAGATTTCGAGGGCAAAGCTTGCGTATCTTATCGACGCTACTGCCGCTCCTGTTTGCATTATTGCGCCGATTTCCTCTTGGGCGGCGGCTGTGAGCGGCACGGTTGAGGATGTAAACGGAATTCAGCTTTTTATAAGTACGATTCCGTTTAACCTTTACGCGATACTCACGCTGATCATGGTGTTTTTTATGTCTGTAAGCGGAATGGACTATGGTTCAATGCGTATCCACGAAGCAAACGCCATGAAGGGCGATTTGTTTACAACGCGCAACACAGTGTATGAGGATGACGCTAAGCCCGAGCACACAAAGGGCAGGGTCTTTGACCTGATTGTCCCGGTCGTTATTCTTATTATTTCATGTATTGTCGGCATGATTTATACCGGCGGCTTCTTTGAGGGCGAAAGCTATATTGACGCCTTTGCCAACTGCGACGCTTCGCTGGGCCTCGCGCTCGGCTCGATTGCCGCTTTGATTATCAACATCATCTATTTCCTTGCGCGCCGCGTGCTGACCTTTAATCAGTGCATGGAAAGTATTCCGGCAGGCTTTAAGCAGATGGTTCCGGCTATTTTGATTCTTATTTTTGCATGGACTCTCAAAACCATGACCGACGCAGACCACCTTGCGGCAGGCGAATTTGTTTCGGGTCTGGTTGCAAGCGCGTCAGCCGTTCAGATCTTGCTTCCGCTTATCCTGTTTGTGGTTGCGGTCGGACTTTCGTTCTCGACAGGTACCTCGTGGGGAACCTTTGGAATACTCATTCCTATTGTTACCAGCGTTTTCCAAAACGAGCTTGCTTCTGTGGGCGAGGGCGGAAGTATTCCCACAATTGTTATCATCTGCATTTCGGCTTGTCTTGCCGGCGCGGTTTGCGGCGACCACTGCTCGCCGATTTCGGACACAACTATCATGGCTTCTACCGGAGCGCAGTGCGATCATGTTAATCACGTTTCGACACAGCTTCCCTATGCTATGACGGTCGCGGGAGTATGCGCGGTGGGCTATGTTATCTCCGGCTTTATTCAGAACGTTTTTGTGGTTCTGGGAGTTTCGGTTGCTCTTATGCTTGCTGTTTTGTTTACAATCAAGATGATTACAGCAAAAAAATATAAAAGCTCAAAATAATAAAAGCTCAAAATAATAAAAGCTCAAAATAATAAAAATTCTTGGGGCGCAGAATACGCGCCCCATTGCTGTGGGTGAAATCAGTATGAAAGAAAAGCTTGGTCTTGTGCTCGAGGGCGGCGCGATGCGCGGAATGTTTACCGCCGGCGTGATTGATGTTATGCTCGAAAAGAATATGAGCTTTGACTGCTGCGTGGGTGTTTCCGCAGGCGCGGCGTTCGGGTGCAACCTAAAGTCAAAGCAGAGGGGCAGGGTGCTGCGCTATAACCTGAAATACTGCGGCGACAAGCGGTATTGCAGCCTGCGCTCGCTGATAAAAACAGGCGACATGTTTGGAGCGAGGTTTTGTTATCACGAGATTCCCGACAGGCTCGACCTCTTTGATGTTAAAACTTATGACGAAAATCCGATGGATTTTTATGTTGTCTGCACCGACGTTGTGAGCGGAAAGCCTGTTTATAAGCTCTGCAACAAAGCGGATTACGACTGTTATGAATGGATTCGCGCTTCGGCTTCGATGCCGCTTGCGGCAAGGATAGTTGAAATCGGCGGCTACAAGCTGCTGGACGGAGGGATTTCGGACTCTATTCCAATTGAGTTCATGGTCAAATCCGGCTTCCGCAAAAACGTTGTGGTGCTGACTCAGCCCAGAGATTATGTCAAGTCTGCGCCGTCGGCAATGCCGCTGTTCAGGCACTCGCTCAGAAAATATCCCGGCGTTATCAGGGCGATTGA
This sequence comes from uncultured Ruminococcus sp., assembly GCA_905233145.1. Lineage (GTDB taxonomy): Bacteria > Bacillota > Clostridia > Oscillospirales > Acutalibacteraceae > Ruminococcoides. The sequence goes on from CAJODI010000033.1 coordinate 11,713, forward strand.
AAACCGCCACGTTGTTTACAACAAGAGCAGGGAATTTCTGTTTGAGCAGGAAAGACAGGGCAACGCGCTGGTGATTTGTCCAAAGGAAAAGCTGCCGATCGGCAGGATCGAGCACAAGCCCGAGATTATTAAAAAAACGTATGAGCTTGGCAGAAAAGCGGCTATGGAAGCATTAAAGAATTTTTGATAAGGCAATAACGCGTGTTTTTAGTGTGGAGTGTGGAGAGTGGAGTGTGGAGTTTCGGTCGAGAAGATAGAATTTATCTGTGATACATGTTTGTTCCCGGCTGTATTTATATTTTTTTGTCATAATTTTACCGTAGGGGCGCACCCACGTGTGCGCCCTCGGAAGCAATGGCTTTATAGGTAGGTCGCACACATGGGTGCGACCCTACGATTAATTGCAAAAAATATTAAATCATTAATAATACAGTCGGGAACAAACGTATTTTTTATGCTTATTCTATCTTCTCGACAATAACTCCACACTCCACACTACAAACTCCACACTAAAAAAAGCTCCACACTACAAACTCCACACTAAATGAATTGTTCTTCTTGAATTGTGCTCTTGCCTTAATACATCCCTTTACAAGCCGCTGATTTTATGATATAATACAAGCCGAGATTAATGCAGAAGGATCGTGATTTTATGTCAGGACATAACAAATGGAGTACTATTAAACAAAAAAAGGGCAAGAACGACGCAGCGAGAGCCAAGGTCTTTACCAAAATCGGCAGAGAACTGATTGTTGCTATCAAAACCGGCGGCAGTGCGGATCCGAGCGTTAATTCAAAGCTTAAGGACACTATTGCCAAGGCTAAGGCTGCTAATGTTCCTAACGACAATATTGAACGTATCATCAAAAAAGCGGCTAACGAGAGCGATTCCACCAACTATGAGGCGGTTACCTATGAGGGCTACGGTCCCAGCGGCGTTGCCGTTATTGTTGAGGCGCTTACCGACAACCGCAACAGAACCGCGGGCGAGGTTAGACATTATTTTGACAAGTTTGGCGGAAACATGGGAACCCAGGGCTGTGTAAGCTTTATGTTCTCGCAAAAGGGCGTGCTTGTTATCGAGCGCGAGGAGCTTGAAAAGGACGAAGATACCGTTATGAGCGACGCGCTGGAGTGCGGTGCGTCTGACTTTGAGGCTGACGAGGATGTGTTTACTATCTATACCGAGCCCGAGGATTTTGGCGCGGTGAGAGACGACCTCGAAAAGCTGGGCTACACCTTTGTTTCGGCTGAGGTCGAGATGGTTCCCGACACCTACACCAAGCTTGAGGACGAGGAAACCGCAACCAAAATGCAGAAGATGCTCGACATGTTTGAGGACAACGACGACATCCAGAACGTTTGGCACAACTGGGAAATGGACTGATAATGTCCTGAAAGCTAAAAAATAACTTGGCTGTCGGTTCGGCAGCCTTTTTTAATCCGAGCAGAAACGTTTTTTTGAATCCAAAAGTTAAATGCCCGAAAATGCTTTTGTTAGAGGAAGTAACGGTATTTTTTGCTCCAAGCATAAGCAGTGTTTGAAAGTAGGGTCGCACCCGTGTGTGCGACCTATTTGACGCTGTGCTTTATCTAGGTCGCACACATGGGTGCGACCCTACGATGTATTAATTATGTTGTGCTGAATAATGAACATAATTATTGTTAAGGCAACACCGCACAATTCATGGCGCACGCCTTGCTTGCATATTATTCCGTCAGACTGCCCAAAAATCAGTATCCATACGTCAGTATGCAC